>NZ_JBQJIK010000105.1:0-23456 GCF_052078665.1 Inquilinus sp. CA228
GTCCGGGTACTCGCCGGCGGTGACGTGCAGGTCGGTCACCAGCGTCGGCGGCGGCCCGGACACGGGGTCGGACGGATCGAGGCGCGACAGGCAGAGGACCCGGTCCTCCGGCCGCAGCGCCGCGGCCAGGATGGGCAGCAGCGCGACCGTCACCGCCTCGGGCGGCGCCTGGTGCACGTCGTCGAAGACGATCAGCCGGGGGCCGGCCTTCTGGTCCGCCGGCGCCGCGGCGAACCAGCGCCGTGCCGCCTCGGCGATCTTGGCGACCGCCCGGGGCGTCGGGTCGGGCGGGATGTTGGTGCCGAAGCCGTGCGGCAGGCCGAGGAAGCCGCCCAGCGTGGCGAACAGGCGCAACGGGTCGGCGTCGGCCTCGTCGACGGCGTACCACAGCACCGCGGCGTCGCCGGCCCGGCGCCAGCGCGACTCGGCCCAGGTGGCGGCCAGGGCGGTCTTGCCGGTGCCGGGCGCGGCCGAGACCCACAGCAGGGCCCGCGGCGGCGCCTGCTCCAGCCGCTCGAACAGGCGGGTGCGCAGCACCAGCCCCACGCCCGACGGCGCGGCGGGGGCGTCCAGGCCGCCGCTGTTGTCCTGGCGGTGCAATGCCGGCATCTCCGGCCCCTGTGACAAGGCGTTCCTCCCCCGGTTCTCCGGGCGGCACCGGATCATCGTAAAATTTGCATAGCCGGGCAATCGGTGATGCATCGGTGATGGATCGGTGACGCGTCCGGGGGAGGGCGTCCGTTACACTGAGCCGACCGCATTCCCGACCGCAGTGTCGAGAACTGCCGATGCAAGGGGGGGGCACCATGATCCGGCATGGCTTCTGGGCAGGACTTCTCGGATGCGTCGTCTGGCTCGCGGCGCCAGCCCTGGCAAGGGCGCAAAGCTGCTCGATCTCGTCGCAGACCGGCGTCTATACCTGCAGCCTCGCCGCCGGACAGTATTCTTCCGGAATATCGTTCGTCGCACCCCTCGACACCAGCAACCCATCCTTCCCATTTGTCTTGCCCATATCCGTGACGGCTGCGGGCGACATCACCTCCGCGGCGTCATCTTCCCAAAATTCTGCGCTGGGCGTCGTCTCGGCCCCCTCGCGGATCGTTTTTGGTTCCTCCAACACCGCGGGCCTGGAGGTCACCAACACGGGATCCCTGACGGTGATGTCGGGGCAGAGTGCCAATGCGATCTATGGGTTGTCCGCGGCGATGATTGGCGGCCAAAGCGGCAACACCTATTCGAATGATCAGCCGCTTAAGCAGCCGTTGACCATCACCAATACCGGCACCATCATCTTGCAGGGCGTCGAGTCATCGGGCGGAAGCGCCCTCTACGGGTTGGCGCAAGGCGGCGACGCAGGTCCCGGCGATCCGGGTGGGGCTTCCGGCGGCGTGGTCATCACCAACAGCGGTACAATCGACGCGACCATCACCGCCAATGGGTATGGCGGGATCGAGGCGCTCTCGCGCGGCGGCGGCGGGGCGAACAATGGCGACGGGAACGGCGGCACCGGCGGCAACAGCGCAAGCTCCACGGTAACCAGCTCGGCTCCCGTCAGCGTCACCCTCACCTGGAACTCCAGTTCCAGCAGCTCCAATTCGGGAGTGTACGGTGTCCTGGCGCAGTCGGCGGGCAACGATGGTGGCGACGCCACGGATGGTGACAATGGCGGGAACGGTGGCTCCGGATCTCTCGCAGAGGTCACTCTCACCGCGGGCGCCGACGTCAGCGTCATGGCGAACGGCATCGCCCCAACGACGTCGTCTCTCCACACTCCCAGCGCCGGCGTCTCGGCGGCGATCGTTGGCGGCGAGGGAGGACAGTTGGTGGATTGCGGCGCCTTATGCGGCAAGTCCACCAACGCCGGTAATGGTGGATCTGTCAGCTATGCGTCGATCACGGTCACGGACGCGAATGTCACGACCTCAGGGGATTCGCTGCCCGGCCTCCTGATCTACGAACGAGGCGGCGCAGGCGGAAATGGCGAATTCGCCACCACCTGCTCACCCCATACTTGTGAGGCCCACCGGAACGGCGGCGCCGGCGGGAATGTCGACCTGAGCCAAACCACGAATACCATTGTCGGGTTCATTCAGGTCACGACTGTCACGGCGCCGGTCACGATATCGACGAACGGCGCCGGTTCGGCGGCCGTCGCGGCGCTTGTCCAGGGCGGAGCCGGCGGGTTTGGCGGATTTGCGAATCCTGTTACCGGCACGACCGCCGGCAATGGCGGAGAGGGCGGCGACATCACAGCACCCATCCAGATTCAGCTCACCGGCACGGCCCAATACCCAATCAATCTGACGACCTCGGGCAGCCCCACGCCTGGGATCGCGACCCCCTCGCCTGGGATCGCGGCCCACAGTGCCGGCGGCGCCGGCGGCCGTGGCGGCGATGCCGACAAGGACTTCGACAACGCCCATGGAGGCAATGGCGGCAGCGGGGGATCGGGCAACGACATCAGCGTATCCCTGCCTTTCACCTCGATCGGGACGTCGGGCATCGCTTCGTCAGGGATTGTCGCCGAGTCTGAGGGCGGCCCGGGCGGTCAGGGAGGCGTCGGCAGTACAGGCATCGCCGTCGGCAGCGGCGGCTACGGCGGGGCCGGCGGCAACGCGGGCAATGTGACGGTCACGCTGGACGATACCTCTTCGATCGGCACCTCGACCGCCGATTCTTCGGGCATCGTGGCACTGAGCCTCAGCGGCGCCGGCGGCAATGCCATGGGGGCTACCGGTCTGGTCACCACGGGGGGCAATGGCGGCGCCGGCGGCAATGCGGGCGATGTGACGGTCAACAACTATGGCTATATCAGCACGAAGGGCGCGTCGGCCCGCGGCATCCTCGCGCAGTCGATGTCGGGCGCCGGCGGAGCGGGGGGATCCACGGGGGCCGGCTTCTACGGCAGCGCCGGCACAGGTGCGTCGAGCGGCGCGGCCGGCACGGTGACGGTGCAGCACACTGGATCGATCACCACCCTCGGAGACAACGCGGACGGCATCCTGGCGCAGTCCATCGGCGGCTCGGGCGGCGCCGGCGGGTCCGGCTCCGGCTTCGTCGCGGTTGGCGGCGACGGCGACACCAACCCTCTCACCGCCGCTGGCGGCACCGTCAATATCAGCACCGACTCCGGCGACATCACGACGTTCGGCACTTCCGCAATCGGCATCCTCGGACAATCGATCGGCGGCGGCGGCGGCGATGGCGGCGGCTCGACGGGTGTCTTTGTCAGCGTCGGCGGCACAGCGCAGGCGGCCGGCGGAGCGGGCGGGGCCGTGTCCAGCACGAACAACCAGAACACGGTCATCACCACAAACGGGGATTTCTCGCCCGCCTTCGTCCTGCAGTCGATCGGCGGCGGCGGCGGCAATGGCGGCAATGCCGAAAGCGATGCACCCACTGCGTCGGTCGCCATCGGAGGCAATGCCGGCCATGGCGGCAACGGCGGTTCGGCCAGCTTCGACATCCCAAGCTCCACGTCTACCCCCGTCAGCCCCATGATCACCACCGTCGGGACGAAGTCGCCCGGCCTCGTGGTGCAGTCGATCGGCGGCGGCGGCGGCACCGGCGGCAACGCTTTCGCCGGCTCGGTCGGGGTAGGCTTCTCCGCATCGTGGGCGGTCGGCGGCGCCGGCGGAACGGCAGGCGCCGGCGGTCCGGCCCAAGCCCAAGTGACGGCAGGCACCATCGCCACGGGCCAGAATCCGCTGCTGACCAGCGGGGCGCCGACCTGCACCAGCAAAAGTGGCGTTAAGGGGCTGCCATGCGCCCCCTTGCCGGTCGACAGTTACGGCGTCGTGGTCCAGAGCGTCGGCGGCGGCGGCGGGCTCGGCGGGTCGGCGTCTGCTCAGTCTCTTGCGGTCGAGACTCCGACACCCGGGATTCAGTTCGCCATGGCCATATCGGCGGCCGTGGGCGGGGCGGGTGGCGGTGGCGGCGATGGCGGGGCTGCGAGCTTCGGGTTGTCGAACGGCGGCAAGATCATCACCAGCGGCCAGGGTTCGACGGCGGTCCTGGCGCAGAGCATCGGCGGCGGCGGCGGCGCAGGCGGCGACTCCTCGGCGCTCGCGGTGGTGGTGGGATATTTCGATGCGATGCCCGAGGACACCGAGTCCATATCCGCGGTCGGGACGGTCGCAATGGGCGGCAGTGGCGGTTCAGGCGGTGCGGGCGGTAATGTCAACGTCGTGCTCAGCGGCACGCTGACCGATTGCCCGAGCACCGGTAGCGCCGGCGGTTGCAGTCGTCAGCAGGACTCCTCCGGTTCAAACCCCACTTCGATCACGACCTATGGCGACTTCGCCGACGGCGTCGTCGCGCAATCGATCGGCGGCGGCGGCGGCAACGCAGGGTTCGGCAGCAGCAACTCCCAGGCCTTCGGCACCGGCACCAACACGTCGATCAGCGTGACCTTGGGTTCGCAAGGCGGCTCTGGCGGAACAGGCGGCAGCGTGACGGTTGACCAGTATGCCGGAAACAGCATCACGACCTTTGGCTCCGGGGCGGTCGGCCTGATGGCGCAGTCGATCGGCGGCGGCGGCGGCACATCCCAGGGCGGCTCCATCAACGTGGGGGAGAGTTTCTCAACAGACGACAGCACAAACATTTCGGTCGGACTGAACCTCAATCTGGGCGCCAAGGGGGGCAGCGGCAACACGGGCGGCGCCGTTACGGTGTCCGCAATGGGGCCCATCACGACACATGGCGCTGACGCGACCGGTATCGTCGCGCAGTCGATCGGCGGCGGCGGCGGGCTCGGCGGATCGGCCGGAGCCGACGCTTCGGCGGACAACCCGATACTGCAAGGGCTGGGTGCGCGCCAGGCGGTGAGCAACTGGGGGAGCTTTCTCAAAGGTGAATCGGGCGGCTCGTTCGCCGGCAACCTCGAGCTCTCCATCGGAGGCAAGGGGGCGACCGGCGCCGACGGCGGCACCGTATTGACGCTACTCTATGCTCCGATCACGACAACCGGGGATTGGGCCAATGGCATCGTCGCCCAGAGCATCGGCGGCGGCGGCGGCAAGGGCGGCGTCGCCGTCTCGAGCGGTACGGGCGGGCTGTCCTATATCCCCGTAAACCACGATCTGGCCATCGGCGGGCATGGAGGGGCCGGCGGTGACGGCGGCTCGGTCACGGTCGAACTGGACCAAGGCAACCAGGGGGGATCCTTCGACAACGATACGAGTATCAGCACGGCCGGGTTCGGCGCCACCGCCGTGATCGCCCAAAGCATCGGCGGCGGCGGCGGCACCGGCGCCGACGGCTCCGACAGCGCGACGGGCACGCTCTCGGTCGGGGGCGCAACCAGTGGTTCGGGCGGCGCGGGCGGCAACGGCGGCACGGTCACCCTCAGCTACTACAACCCGGACCCGGTTTCCACCAGCATCGCCACCACCGGCGATGCGGCCGACGGCGTGGACCTGCAATCGATCGGCGGCGGCGGCGGCATGGCGGGCGCCGGCAGCAGCCTCTTCGTCGGCGGTGGTGTCGGCGGTTGGCAGCAATCGGCAACACTGAAGCTCTCGGCGGGCGGCGGCTCGGCTGCCAGCGGCGCGGGTGGTGCGGTGAGTTTCGCACCCTCCTCGAACGGCGATACCCCCTTGATCATCTCAACGACCGGCAACGATTCCTTCGGCATCCTGGCGCAGTCGATCGGCGGCGGCGGCGGCATCGTGACAAGCCAGCAGAGTTCTTCGGCTCCCCCCAACCTGACGATCGGCGGTGCCTCGAGCGACCAGTCGAATGTCGGCGGCGCCGTCAGCGTCACGCTGGGCAGCCAGGGCACAATCACCACGACGGGCATCGGGGCGCACGGCATCGTGGCGCAATCGATCGGCGGCGGCGGCGGCATCATCCGCCTCGTCAACCTCACCGGGGACAGCCCGGTGCTCAGCACGTCGCCGCCGTCGGGCCTGTCAGCTCCCGATAATTCCGTCGGGGAGGGCGGGACCGTCAACGTCGAAGTCGACGGCGGCGTCAGCGTCAGCGGTGCGGGCGGCATTCTCGCCCAAAGCCTCGGCGGCGGCGGCGCCCTCGTCATCAACGGCAATTCGATCTATGCCGGCTCCCCCAACGTCTCTAAAGGCGCCGGTCAGGGCGGCCCCGTCACCATAACGACGACCGGCTCCGTGTCGGCCACCGGCGCGAGCGGGATCGGTATCTTTGCGCAAAGCTCGGGTTACGGTTCATCCCCGGTCGGTGTCACCGTCGGAGGCAGCGTGGTGGGCGGCAGCGGCCAGGCTGCCATGTCCGATCAGTCCGGCAACTCCACCCAACTCGGCGCCAGTGCCATCGAGATCGACGGCGCCAGTGGCGGCAACGTCGTGACCGTAAGCTCCGGCGGCTCGCTCACCACCATGTCAGGCACCAGCGGCACCGCGATCGTGCAGATGGGGAGCGGGACCACCAACGTCACCAATGACGGCACGGTCACGGGCGCGACCTATCTGGGCGGCGGCACGATCACCAACTCCTCCGGTAGCAGCGTCTTCAACGCCGGCCCCGACGTCCAGGGCGACGTCGTCAACCACGGCACCGTCAATCTCGGCATGCCGGGAGAGCTGCGCAGCACCCATGTCACCGGCGATTTCACCCAGACCGGGGAAGGCCGGCTGGGCGTGACCGTCGACTCGCTCAACCGGACGGCCGGCCATCTCCAGGTCGACGGCACGGCGACGCTGGACGGCAAGATCGTGCCGACGGCGATCACGCTGCTGCCCGGGGCGCTGCCGGTGGTGACGGCGGGGCATCTCGTCTCCACGGCCGATGGGGCGGATGTGCAGCTGTTCCACTGGGACATCGCGCAGTCGGGCAACACCCTCTCGCTCTCGCCGCGCCGGGACTTCAAGCCCGACGGCGTGTCCCTGACCGACAGCCAGTCCTCGCTGGCCGGCTATTACGGCCGGGTCTGGGACAACGGGGACAAGGCCTTCGCCACCGTCTTCGCCGAGCTGTCGCGGATGAACGACGGCAGCGACTACAGGGCGGCGCTCGACGCCTGGTCGAGCAAGGCGGACCATGCCCAATCCATCGCCCTGGCCAATTCGGCCGGCGCCATCCTGGGCGCGGCGATGAGCTGCCCGATCCTGGTCGACCAGAATGTGCTGCTGGGCGAGGACAACTGCGTCTGGGCCAAGGTCACCGGGCGCTGGACCGACCAGTCCTCCACCGGCAACAACACCCCGGGCTACCACGTCTCGGGCACGACCTACCGGATCGGCGCCCAGCACGAGATCGCCCCCGACTGGTATCTCGGCGCCTCCTTCGGTTTCGGCCAGAGCTGGACGACGATGGATGGCGGCTCCTCCGGCAACGGCGACACCTATGACGGGTCGGTCACGCTGAAGCGCGTCATGGGGCCGTGGCAGTTCGCCGGGTCGATGGCCTTCGCCGGCGGCTCGTTCGAGGCCAACCGGCGGCTCGACATCCCCGGCATCGCCAGCGAGACGCTGCAGAGCGACCCGAGCATCTTCCTGGCCGGCGGCCGGCTGCGCGCCGCCTATGAGTTCGCCTTTGACGACTGGTACATCCGGCCCTATGGCGATCTCGACGTGGTCTACACCGACCTGCCCGGCTTCAAGGAGAAGGGCGACGATCTCTTCGCCCTCGACGTCCGCGGCAGCAGCAAGACCAGCGTGGCGCTGTCGCCGATGGTGGAGTTCGGCGGCCGGCTGGACCTGGATCCGGAGACAGCGCTGCGGGCCTATGTCGCCTTCGGCCTGAGCTACCAGCCCGACAGCACGCGGACGATCCATTCCAGCTTCGTCGGGGCGTCCTCGGCGAACGGCACCTTCAGCGACCACATCGACTCGCCGGAGGTGCTGGGCCGGATCGATGTCGGGGTGCAGCTGTTCCGGGCCGGCGGCTTCGAGCTGAAGGGCGAGTACACGGCGGATGTCGGCGGCTCCTACCTCAGCCAGTCCGCCAGCGCCCGGGCCGCCTATCACTTCTGAGACGGTGTCGACAGCGGCCGGATCGCGGGATTGCCACCCCGCGGTCCGGCCTGCTTCGATCCGGCAAACACAGGCAGACGTCATCGTCTCGTCCCGGATGGCTCCCCTGGTCCAGACCGCCGCCCAACCGGAGGGGAAATGGCGCGATCCGGACCGTGTCTGAAGCACCGCTGTGAGGCCGCTCCTCACCCTTTGCCCACATCAAAGCGCGGCGCCGCGGCAGCCCTTCTCTGGGCCGGCTTTCCTCCAGTTCCAGCCGGCCCAGGCCGATCGCGGCCGCAAACAGCGGTCATGCGGCGGCGATCCTTCAAGCGGGACCTGATCCGGACGGCGCTGCACGAACCGGTGAAGGAACCGGAGACCAGGCCCTCACCTCCGCTCTGATGCCCCGAACGATCCGAGAGGGCGATGGCGCGGCGGTGCCCAGCCCCGGGATCCCTGCTTCGCCCATGCGTCGTCTCCGCTCCATCCAAAGGAACCGATCGCCAGCCCGGTTGACTCTCGTCCTGCCCGCTTCTAGGTTAACGTTAATACGCAGCCGTCCGGGCCGGACGGTCAAGCGCTTTCAGGACGGCAACAACCGACCATCACCGGATGACGCTTCCCAAGGGGAGGATGCGCATGGCGGTCCGCTGGAGCAGGCTCTCACCGCAGTTGGCCCTCACCCCGGCGATGGCGGTCACGCTGGTGGCGTTCCTCGGCGCGATCTGCTGGACGGTGTACCTGTCCTTCACCAACAGCCGCCGCTTTCCGGACTACACCTTCATCGGCTGGCGCCAGTACCAGCGCCTGCTCGCCGACGATTCCTGGGCGATGGCGCTGAAGAACGTCGTCATCCTCGGCATCGGCAGCCTGCTCAGCATCGTGCTCGGCTTCATCCTGGCGGCGCTGATCGACAAGGAGGTGCGCGGCGAGGGCTTCTTCCGCACCATCTTCCTGTATCCGCTCGCGGTGTCGCTGATCGTCACCGGCCTGGTCTGGCGCTGGCTGTTCAACCCGACGCTGGGGGTCGAGCACGCCTTCCATTCGATCGGCTGGGACTGGGTCGGCTTCAACTGGCTCGCCTCCTCCCAGACCGTGATGTACGGCATCATCCTCGCCTCGGTCTGGCAGAGCACCGGCTTCTTCATGGCGCTGATGCTGGCTGGGCTGAAGTCGATCCATCCGGAGATCTGGAAGGCGGCCAAGCTGGACGGGGTGTCGGTCTGGCGGCTGTACATCGAGATCATCATCCCGATGCTGAAATTCACCTTCCTGACCTGCATCATCCTGCTGTCGCTCGGGGTGGTGAAGGCCTACGACATCGTCGTCGCCATGACCAATGGCGGGCCGGGCAACGGCTCCTACGTGCCGGCCTATTTCGCCATCAATGCCTATTGGACCAAGCAGAATCTGGGCTATGGCGCGGCGGCGGCGACGGTCATGCTGCTGATGACCTTCGTGCTGTTCCTGCCGTTCCTGGTGTTCGCCGTGCTGCGCCGGCGGCGGGAGGCGGCAGCATGAGCCAGGCGACCGCCCTGGCGACGCCCGTCGCCCCGGACCGCGCCCGACGGCGCCGGCTGCGGCCGCACCGGATCGCCACCCTGGCCTTCCTGACCATGGCGGCGGCGTTCTTCGCGGTGCCGCTCTACGTCATCGTCACCACCTCGTTCAAGACCATGGACCAGATCCGGCTGGGCCGGATCTTCTCGCTGCCCGACACCTGGACGCTGGAGGCCTGGCGCTATGCCTGGTTCAACGCCTGCTCGGGCATGAACTGCGACGGCGTCGGCATCGGCTTCCTGAACTCGCTGATGATCCTGGCGCCCAGCCTGGTGCTGTCGATCTCGCTGGCCGCGGTCACCGGCTACGCCCTGGCGCTGTGGCCGGTGCGCTGGGCCAACGGCTTCCTGTTCACCCTGTTCATCTGCGCCTTCGTGCCGTTCCAGATCATCATGTACCCGCTGATCAAGCTGACCGGGCTGGCCGGCATCTATGGCAGCACGCTGGGCATCGCCGTCGTCCATGCGGTGCTGGCGATGCCGGTGCTGACGCTGATCTTCCACAACTTCTTCAAGACGATCCCGGCCGAGCTGACGGCCGCGGCGATGATCGATTCCGGCAGCTTCTGGAAGATCTTCCTG
This sequence comes from Inquilinus sp. CA228, assembly GCF_052078665.1. Classification (NCBI taxonomy): domain Bacteria; kingdom Pseudomonadati; phylum Pseudomonadota; class Alphaproteobacteria; order Rhodospirillales; family Rhodospirillaceae; genus Inquilinus; species Inquilinus sp. CA228. The sequence continues at coordinate 10,076 of NZ_JBQJIK010000105.1, forward strand.
GAGATCATCCTGCCCTTGTCCGGCAACATCATGATCGTCGTCCTGATCCTGCAGATCACCAGCATCTGGAACGACTTCCTGGTCGGGCTGACCTTCGGCGGCTATGGCAGCCAGCCGATGAACGTGGTGCTGGCCAATGTCGCCCTGACCACCACCGGCGAGCAGCTCTACAACGTCAACATGGCGGCGGCGCTGCTGACCGCGATCCCGCCGCTGGCGATCTATTTCGGCCTCGGCCGCTTCTTCATCCAGGGCATCACCGCAGGCGCGATCAAGGGGTAGCCATGCCGGCCGTCGAGTTCCGCGACATCGTCAAGAGATACGGGCCGCTGACGGTGCTGGAGCACCTGAACCTGCGGATCGAGGACGGCGAGTTCGTGGTGCTGCTGGGCCCGTCCGGCTGCGGCAAGACCACGCTGCTGAACCTGCTGGCCGGCCTCCTGGACCCCAGCGGCGGCGAGATCCGGATCGGCGACCGCGACGTCACCCATCTCGACCCCAAGGACCGCGGGCTGGCCATGGTGTTCCAGTCCTACGCCCTGTACCCGACCAAGACCGTCCGCGGAAATTTGAAGTTCGGGCTGAGCGCGCGGAAGCTGTCGCGCGACGAGATCGACCGCCGCATCGCCTGGGCGGCGAAGCTGCTGCAGATCGAGCCGCTCTTGGACCGCAAGCCGGCGCAGCTGTCCGGCGGCCAGCGCCAGCGCGTCGCCATCGGCCGCGCCTTGGTCAAGCAGGTCGGCGTCTTCCTGTTCGACGAGCCGCTGTCGAACCTGGACGCCAAGCTGCGCACCGAGATGCGGATCGAGATCAAGAAGCTGCACGGCCAGCTGCGCAACACCGTGGTCTACGTCACCCACGACCAGGTCGAGGCCATGACCATGGCCACCCGGATCGCGGTGATGGACCAGGGCGTGATCCAGCAGGTCGGCACGCCCGACGAGATCTACGACCGGCCGGAGAACATCTTCGTCGCCGATTTCGTCGGGTCGCCGGCGATGAACTTCGTCGACTGCGCGCTGCAGGCGGAGGCCGACGGGCTGGCCGCGGTGGACGGGCGGAGCGGGCTGAGCTTCGGCCTGGACGATTATCCGTGGCGCCGCCCGCCCGAGCCCGGCCGGCCGGTGACCATCGGCTTCCGGCCGGAGCATCTGCGGCCGCCGAACGGCGCCGAGGGGCGGCATCTGCGGCTCGACCTGCCGGTCGGCCATTCCGAGAAGTCCGGCTCCGACGTGGTGCTGTTCCTGTCGCTGCCGCAGCGGATGATCGCCGCCAAGCTGGACGCTGCCGCGGCCGAGCCGCTGCGCCGCCAGGAGCGGGCGTCGCTGGCCCTGCCGCTGGACCGCATCGCGGTGTTCGACACGGCCTCGGGACAAAGACTGTGAGCAATGCAGGCCAACCAGGGAGGACGTCATGAGGTTCAGGCTGAGGATGGCGGCGCTGGCCGCGGCCCTGTCGCTGCCGCTGCTGGCCGCGGTGCCGGCCCGGGCGCAGGAGTTGCTGATCTTCCACAACTGGTCGTCGCCGACCGAGATGGCGTCGCTGAAGGTGCTGCGCGACCGGTTCGAGGCCGGCGGCGGCGTCTGGAAGGATCTGTCGATCCCGCATGACAGCGGCACCAATGTCAGCCTGATCAACATGCTGACCGGCGGCAACCCGCCCGATGTGTTCATGGAGTCGAGCCCGGGCATCTATCGCGACCTGAAATCGCAGGGCCTGGCCTTCCCGGTGGGCCCGCTGTTCGACGAGATCGGCGCCACCAAAAACCTGCCGGACTCGGTGCTGAAGAGCATCACCGTCGACGGCGAGATCATGAAGGTCCCGACCGCGGTCCACATCGACGGCATGGTGTTCTACAACACCCGCGTCGCCCAGGCCGTCGGGGTCGACCCGAAGAGCTGGACATCGCTCGACGACTTCTTCGCCGTCGCCGACAGGATCAAGGCCGCCGGCTACATCCCGCTGGCGATCGGCGGCGAGAAGTGGCAGATCGGCTATCTGCTGCACGCGCTGATGGCGGCCCGGACCGGCGGCGCGATCTATGAGCGGATCTACGGCGGCACGCCGGACCGCAGCGCCATCGATTCCAATGAGATGCGCCAGACTCTGGCGCTGTTCCGCAAGTTCCAGCACCACACCGACCCCGGCTCGCCCAACCGCAAATGGAACGACACCACCAACCTGGTGATCACCGGCAAGGCCTTCATGCAGGTCCATGGCGACTGGATGAAGGGCGAGTTCCGCAGCGCCGGGAAGCAGCTGGGCACCGATTACGACTGCATCAACATCCCCGGCACCAAGGGGGTGGTGGTGACGGTCGACGCCTTCGGCCTGCTCGACACCAAGGACGAGGCCAAGACCAAGGCGCAGAAGCTGTTCGCCTCGATCGTCGTCGACCCGCAGGTGCAGGCGGAGTTCGCGGCCGTCAAAGGGTCGAGCCCGGTGCGGCTGGACTCTCCGTCCGACAAGCTCGACGCCTGCAACGCCATCGTCCACGACCTGCTGGCCGACCCGGCGATCCAGCACCAGAGCCCGCACAACACCGCCGATCCCGACTGGCTGAGCGCGATCTGGGACGAGGCCGATAAGTTCTGGAACGACCCCGGCATGACCGACGCCGATTTCATCGCCGGCCTGCAGAACGCCTACGACACGATCTTCTGACCTGCCCGCAACCGAGGATATCCGGAATGAAATTCTTCGACGACAAGATGGTGGCCCAGATCTGCTTCGTCACCGACGATCTGGACAAGACCGCGGCATGGTTCAGCGGCTTCTTCGACGCCCCGATCAAGGCCAGGGTGACCTCCGGCCCGCGCTCGGAGGCCGAGACCGAGTATCGCGGCGCCCCGTCCGAGGCGCGCTGCCGCATGGCCTTCTTCACCTTCGGCAATGTCGAGATCGAGCTGATCGAGCCCGACGAGCACCCGAGCTGCTGGCGCGAGTTCCTGGAGAAGAACGGCCCCGGCTGCCACCATTTGGCCTTCAAGGTGAAGGGCATGAAGGAGAAGGTCGCCGCCTTCGAGGCCGGCGGCTACCCGCTGCTGCAGAAGGGCGAATTCACCGGCGGCCGCTACGCCTATGTCGACACGGAGCCGCAGCTGGGCGCCCTGATCGAGCTGCTGGAGATCGACGCGCGATAGGGTGGTTCAGCCCGACGGTGGGCGCGGCAGGAAGCGGATCTCGCGCAGGTCCTGCAGCGCCTTCTGCCACAGCGTCTCGAAGCCCTGGGTCAGGCTGGCGGCCAGCTCGCGGTCATGCACCAGGAGCGAGGCGAAGCGCCCCTCCGGCACGAAGGGGTGGTCGAGCGACAGGATCACCGTCTCGTCGTCCAGCACATGGAACGGGTGGCCCAGCTCGCCCGAATAGCGCAGCCCCGACAGGTGGCCGAGCGTGCCGCCGTGGCGCCGCAGGAACGCCAGCAGTCGCGGCGCCGTGCGGTCGGAGAAGCCGAAGATCGCCCGGTGGTCCAGCCCACGCCCGGAGGCGGCGCGGGCGAGGCGCTTGAGCACGTCGAAGCCGGAATCGGCCTGGCGGTCGATGGCCGAGAGGTCGCCCTCCTCGAGATAGGACAGCACCCGCCGCCGCGCCCCGGCGAGGCGGGCGAGATGGCGCTTCACATGGCTTTCGGTGCCCAGCGCCAAATCGACCACGCCGCGGCCGCCGCGCAGCCGCCCGGGCAGGTCGCGCAGCGTGGCGCGCAGCTGGTCGGCCTGGGCGGCGAAGCTCTCCGCCCGCTCGCGCGCCAGCTCGACCAGCCGGTCGACCACCGCGTCCGCAGGCAGCGCGGCATACAGCTTGGGCCGGCTGTGCTGGATCTCGCACAGCCCCAGCCGGGCCAGCTTCTCCATCGCCAGGTAGATCTTCGAGGTCGGGATGTCGCCCTCGCGGCACAGCCCGGCCGCGTCGGAGACGCCGAGAATCCCCAGGCCGACCAGGGCCCGCTTCTCGTAGAGCGAGAAGCCGGCCTCGTCGAGCAGCGCCAGGTCCTGCCATCGCATGACCGCTTTCTACTCCAGAAAGTAGATGAAAGCGAGCCGACGGCCGCGGACAATCTCCCCATCGGCAACAACTCCTGGGGAGAGAGACATGAGCGAGGATCTGAGCCACCTGAAATATCCGGAGGCCCCGGCGCAGGTGATCCCGAGCTTCTGGGTCGAGGAGGTGGAGACGCTGCGCGAGTTCTATCTGGAGAAGCTCGGCTTCGGCCACATGATGGGCATCGTCGGCAAGGACGGGAAGTTCGACTTCGGCATCGTCCGGCGCGACGGCATCATGGTGATGATGGGCCGCCCGCAGTCGCCGGGCGGCGGCGCCACCCGGGGCCAAGGCGGGGCCCGGCCGCTCGACATCTACTTCTACGTGAAGAATGTCGACGCCTTCCACGACGAGGTGCGGTCGCGCGGCGTGGCGGTGACCGAGGCGCTGAGCACGCAATGGTGGGGCGACCGCACCTTTGCGGTGAAGGACCCCTACGGCTACTCGCTGTGGTTCTGCCAGACCGTCGGCGCCCCCGAGCCGCCGCCGGGCGTGACGATGGTGTGAGACAGGCCTGGACGGGGAGGCCTACTCCCCGTCCTCGCTCCTCTGCCCCCGCAGCTTGGCCCAGTAGTCCAGCCGCTTCTTGATCTCGCGCTCGAAGCCGCGCTCGACCGGCTGGTAGAACTGCTGCCGGTCCATGTCCGGCGGGAAGTAGTTCTGGCCGGAGAAGCCTTCGTCGGTGTCGTGGTCGTAGGCGTAGCCCTTGCCGTAGCCGATCTCCTTCATCAGCCGGGTCGGGGCGTTCAGGATGTGCATCGGCGGCATCAGGCTGCCGGTCTCCTTGGCCGCGCGGGCGCTGGTCTTGAACGCGGTGTAGGCGGCGTTCGACTTCGGCGCCGTGGCCAGGTAGATCACCGCCTGGGCGATCGCCAGCTCGCCCTCCGGGCTGCCCAGCCGCTCATAGGCGTCCCAGGCCGCCAGCGCCTGGGTCAGCGCCTGCGGGTCGGCTATGCCGATATCCTCGACCGCGAAGCGCACCAGCCGCCGCACGACATAGAGCGGGTCCTCGCCGCCCGCCAGCATCCGCGCGAACCAGTAGAGGCCGGCATCGACGTCGGAGCCGCGCAGCGACTTGTGCAGCGCCGAGATCAGGTTGTAGTGGCTCTCCTGCGCCTTGTCGTAGACCGGCGCCCGGCGCTGCACCGTCTGGGCCAGGCCGGCGGCGTCGAGCGGTGCCGCCGCCTTCAGGGCGAACAGCTCCTCCGCCAGGTTCAGCAAATAGCGGCCGTCGCCATCGGCCATGGCCTTGACCGCGTCGCGCGCCTCCGGCGCCAGCGGCAGGGGGCGGCCCTCCGCCGCCTCGGCCCGCTGCAGCAGTTCCTCCAGCGCCGCGAAGTCCAGCCGGTTCAGCACGAAGACCTGGCAGCGCGACAGCAGCGCCGCGTTCAGCTCGAAGGACGGGTTCTCGGTGGTGGCGCCGATCAGGGTGATGGTGCCGTCCTCGACCACCGGCAGGAAGGCGTCCTGCTGGCTGCGGTTGAAGCGGTGCACCTCGTCGACGAACAGCAGCGTGCCCTGCCCCACCGCGCGCCGGCCGCGGGCGGCGTCGAAGATCTTCCGCAGCTCCGCCACGCCGGAGAAGATCGCCGACAGCGGCTCGAAATGCAGGTCGGTGTGCTCGGCCAGCAGGCGGGCCAGGGTGGTCTTGCCGCAGCCGGGCGGCCCCCACAGGATCATGCTGGCGATGCGGTGCGCCGCCACCATCCGGCCGATCGGCCCCTCCGGCTTCAGCAGGTGGTCCTGGCCGACCACCTCGCCGATGCTGCGCGGCCGCAGCCGGTCGGCCAAGGGCCGCGGCGCCTGGCCGGCGAAGAGCGATGGGGTGTCGTCGGGTCTGGAAGATCGAGCCATGATGGGCCGCATCGTCGGCCAGCGGCCGCCGCGGCGCAATGGCGAGCTTCGACGGCGCCAGGGGTCATCGCCACATTCCGGCCACGCTTTCGCCCGGTTGTGATCACGGTCACTTCGCCTGGAACTTTTGCAGTGCAAAAGGCGAACGACCGCTCAGCCCTAACCCCGACAATTGACAACCCCCCATGCAGGCACGACCCTCTTGGCCGGGGACCTCCTTCGGAGTGCGAGACATGATGACCGGGCGCCTGCAGACGCGGCCAGGAAGGGTATTCGGCACCCTCGTCGCATTGGGAACGGTGGCCTTTCTGGCCGCCTGCAACGAATCGGGCAGCGACCAGGGGCAGTCGGCGCCACCGCCCCCGCCGGTCACGGTGGCCTCGCCGCTGGTCCAGCGCATCACCGAATGGGACGAGTTCACCGGCCGCTACGAGGCGACGGCCTCGGTCGAGGTGCGGGCCCGTGTCTCCGGCTACCTGCAGTCGATCAACTTCGCCGACGGCGCCACGGTCAAGCAGGGCGACGTGCTGTTCGTGATCGACCCGCGGCCCTACCAGGCGACGGTGGATTCGGCCAAGGCCGACCTGAGCAGCGCCGAGGCCCGGCTCGACCTCGCCAAGGTCCAGCTCGACCGCGCCCAGTCGCTAGTCGCCCAGTCCAACGTCTCGCGCTCGTCCTATGACCAGGCGGTGCAGGAGCGGCGGGCGGCCGAGGCCGCGGTGGCCCAGACCACGGCGGCGCTGCAGTCGGCGCAGCTGAACCTCGACTTCACCCAGGTCAAGGCGCCGATGGCCGGCCGCGTCTCCAACCGCCGGGTCGACATCGGCAACTTGGTGACCGGCGACCCGAGCTCGACCCTGCTGACCACCATCGTGGCGCTCGACCCGATCTATTTCGAGTTCGACATGAGCGAGTCCGACTACCTCGCCTATCAGCGCGCGGTGGTGGCCGGCAAGCTGCCCTCGACCCGCGACAACGCCACCATCATCCAGACCCGCCTGCCGGACGAGCAGGACTGGCCGCATGCCGGCACCATGAACTTCGTCGACAACCAGCTCGACCCCGGCTCCGGCACCATCCGCGCCCGCGCCCTCCTGGACAACAAGGACCTGTTCATCACCCCGGGCCAGTTCGGCCGGCTGCGGCTGCCCGGGTCGAACGAATACGACGCCATCCTGATCCCGGACAGCGCGATCCTGACCGACCAGTCGAACCGGATCGTGATGACGGTCAAGGATGACGGCACGGTCGAACCCAAGATCATCCGGCCGGGCCCGACCCAGCCGGGCGGCCTGCGCATCGTGCGCGAGGGCCTGAGCGCGCAGGACAAGGTCATCATCAACGGCCTGGTCCGCGCCCGCCCGGGCGGCAAGGTGACGGCGCAGCCCGGCAAGATCGAGCCGGCGCCGGAATACGAAGCGAACTGAGGACGGGCCCAGATGCGCTTCTCCCATTTCTGCATCGACCGCCCGATCTTCGCGACGGTGCTGTCGATCCTGGTCGTGCTGCTCGGCGCGGCCGCCTACTTCACCCTGCCGGTGGCGCAGTATCCCGAGATCGCGCCGCCGACCATCGAGATCCGCACCTCCTACCCCGGCGCCTCGGCCGAGGTGGTCTCCAACACGGTCTCGACGCCGATCGAGCAGGAGATCAACGGCGTCGAGAACATGCTGTACATGCAGTCGCAGGCGACCGGCGACGGCCAGCTGGTGATCCAGGTCACCTTCAGCCTGGGCACCGATCTCGACATCGCCCAGGTGCTGGTGCAGAACCGCGTCGCCGTGGCCGAGCCGCGGCTGCCGGACGAGGTGCGCCAGATCGGCGTGACCGTGCGCAAATCCTCGCCCGACATGCTGATGGTGATCCATCTCAGCTCCTCGGACGGATCGCGCGACCCGCTCTACATCTCCAACTACGCGACGCTGCAGGTGCGCGACGTGCTGGCCCGCCTCGACGGCGTCGGCGACGTGCGCATCTTCGGCGCCCGCGACTACGCCATGCGGGTCTGGCTGGACCCGGACAAGGCGGCCTCGCGCAACCTCACGGCCGGCGAGATCGTCGCGGCGCTGCGCTCGCAGAACGTCCAGGTCGCCTCCGGCGTGCTGAACCAGCCGCCGGTGCCGGGCCAGGGCGGCGCCTACCAGCTCAATGTCGAGACCCTCGGCCGCCTGTCCGACCCGCGCCAGTTCGGCAACATCGTCATCAAGACCGACACCGACGGCCGCGTCACCCGCGTGCGCGACATCGCCACGGTCGAGCTGGCGGCGCAGGACTACACCGCCAACGGCTATCTCGACGAACGGCCGGCGGTGCCGCTGCTGGTGTTCCAGCGCCCGGGATCGAACGCGCTGGAGACGGCCGAGCGGCTGATCTCGACCATGCAGGAGCTGTCCAGGAGCTTCCCGCCCGGCCTGCAGTACAACATCATCTACAACCCGACCGAGTTCATCGCCGAATCGGTGCATGAGGTCGAGAAGACGATCTGGGAAGCGATCGCCCTGGTCGTCATCGTCGTCATCCTGTTCCTGCAGACCTGGCGCGCGGCGATCATCCCGGTCGTCGCCATCCCGATCTCGCTGATCGGCACCTTCATCGTGATGGCGGCGCTGGGATATTCGCTGAACAACCTGTCGCTGTTCGGCCTGGTGCTGGCCATCGGCATCGTCGTCGACGACGCCATCGTCGTGGTCGAGAACGTCGAACGCCATCTGCGCGAAGGCAAATCGCCCAAGGAGGCGGCGCATCTGACCATGGACGAGGTCGGCGGCGCGCTGATCGCCATCGCCCTTGTGCTGTGCGCCGTGTTCATCCCGGCGGCGATGATCAGCGGCATCTCCGGCCAGTTCTTCCGCCAGTTCGCGGTCACCATCGCCGCGGCGACGGTGATCTCGGCCTTCGTGTCGCTGACCCTCAGCCCGGCGCTCTGCGCCATCCTCTTGAAGCCGCACCAGGAGCATCACGAGAAGAAGACCTTCGTGCTGTTCCGGCCGATCCAGTCCTTCTTCCGCGGCTTCAACTGGGCCTTCGACAAGCTGTCGCACGGCTATGGCGGGCTGACCCGGCGGATCCTGCGCTTCGCCGTGGTCATGCTGGTGCTCTATGTCGGGCTGATCGGCCTGACCGGGCTGCAGTTCGGCCGGGCGCCGACCGGCTTCATCCCGGACCAGGACCAGGGCTATCTGATCACCGTGATCCAGCTGCCCCCCGGCTCCTCCCTCGCCCGCACCGACGCGGTGGTGCGGCAGGCCGCCAAGGAGATCCTGCAGGTTCCGGGCATCATCCATGTCGTGCCCTTCTCCGGCTTCGATGGCGCCACCTTCACCAACGCCTCGAACGCCGGCGCGATCTTCTCCACCTTCGCGCCCTTCGCCGAGCGCGACGCCAAGGGGCAGGATGTGCGGCACCTGCAGCAGGCGCTGAACCAGAAGCTCGCCGCCATCCAGGACGCCTTCATCATCACCATCCAGCCCCCGCCCGTGCGCGGCATCGGCACCGGCGGCGGCTTCAAGATGATGGTCGAGGACAAGACCGGCCGCGGCCTGCCGGCACTGGACGCCGCGACCCAGGAGATCGTGGCCAAGGCGAACCAGACCCCGGGCCTGGCCGGCATCTTCTCGCTGTTCAACACCCGCACGCCGAAGCTCTATGCCGACATCGACCGGGTGAAGGCGGAGATGCTGGGCGTGCCGGCCGACCGGGTGTTCGAGACGCTCGAGGTCTATCTCGGCTCGACCTATGTCAACGACTTCAACTATCTCGGCCGCACCTTCCGCCTGACCGCCCAGGCGGACGGCAAGTTCCGGCAGACCCTGCGCGACATCGGCAACTACAAGACCCGCAGCGACAGCGGCGGGATGGTGCCGCTCAGCGCCGTGGCCAGCTTCCACGACCGCACCGGCGCCTATCGCGTGCCGCGCTTCAACCTGTACCCGGCGGCCGAGGTCCAGGGATCGACCCTGCCGGGCTATTCCACCGGCTACGCGCTGGCGGCGATGGAGCAGATCGCCACCGAGACGCTGCCGCAGGGCTTCGGCTTCGAATGGACCGAGCTGGCGCTGCAGGAGAAGCTGGCCGGCAACACCGGCATGCTGGTGTTCGTCGCCTCGGTGGTGTTCGTCTTCCTGCTGCTGGCGGCGCAGTATGAAAGCTGGACCCTGCCGCTGTCGGTCATCCTGATCGTGCCGATGTGCCTGCTGGCCGCGGTCACGGGGCTGCTGCTCAGGGGCATGGACGTCAACATCCTGGCGCAGATCGGCTTCGTCGTGCTGATCGGCCTGGCTGCGAAGAACGCGATCCTGATCGTCGAGTTCGCCCGCCAGGCGGAGGAGCATGGCGAGAGCCGGCAGGAGGCCGCGATCTCGGCCGCCCGCACCCGGCTGCGGCCGATCCTGATGACGTCCTTCGCCTTCATCTTCGGCGTGGTGCCGCTGGTGATCGCGTCGGGCGCCGGCTACGAGATGCGGCAGTCGCTGGGCACGGCGGTGTTCTTCGGCATGATCGGCGTGACCGTGTTCGGCCTGCTGTTCACGCCGATGTTCTACGTCGTCTGCCGCTGGCTCGGCTCGGTGGTCGGCCGGCGCAAGCCTGCAGCCCCGGCGCCGAAGCCGGAAGGCGGCCCGGCGGAGTGATCGCGGCAGCCACCCCGGAGGCTACTCCGGGGTGGCGCTTCCCCGCGCCAGTTCCGGCAGGCGCAGGTCCCGGTACAGCTCGGCCAGCACGCCCGCGAAGACGCTGACCTCGGCCGCGGTCAGCGCCAGCCACAGGACATCGAGCAGCAGGGTCACGACGCTGGGGCCCTGCTGGTCCGGCAGGATCGCCTCCAGCACCAGGTCGAGGCCGGTGGCGACCAGGAAGAACCCCAGCGAAGCGATGATCAGGGCGCCCAGCACGGCCAACCGCCGGCCGCGCAGCAGCCGGCTGCTCTGGGCCGCGGTCAGGCCCCGGTCGCCGATCGCGATGGCGGGCAGGACAAGCCCGTAGAAGGCGAAGGGCACGGTCGCCGCCACCGTGGTCGCCGCCGAAACCACCGGCAGCCCCAGCATGCCCCCCGACACCCCGCCGGATGCCATGGACTGCAGCAGCGACGGCCCCCCGACGATGCCGAGCAGGATCGACAGCACGAACAGCCCGGCCATGGCCGTGAGCGCACCGAGGAAGCCGAGCCAGATCTGGTACAGGGCAAAGCGCAGCGCCGTGGCGTCGGCCGGGAACGGCGCCATTTCGCCGCGCAGCACGTAGCGGTGCCAGCTGACCGCGATCAGGGTGATGGCGAACACCCACACCAGCATCGACAGCAGCATGGCCAGGGCGCCGCCGCCGGAGGGCTCTCCGCCCGCGAACATCGCCGCAACCTCGTCGCCCCACAGCCAGTCGATGGCGAAGCCGAAGATCAGGGCGAAGGCCACCGCCGGCGCCGCCAGCCGCGCCAGGACCCCGGCATGCCCCAGGCTCCAGCCCACGGAGCGCCGCAGCAGGTCGCCGGTCGAAAGTGCCGCCATCATCCATTCCCTTCCTCGAATCGGGGCGGATCATTTCAGCCGGACGGCGGCGAGGCAACCGGGCTACCGCCCGACGACCGTCTCCAGCACCTGTCCGCTGCGCTGGACGGCGATGCGCCACGGGCCACGGGAGCCGCGCAGCACCGTGTCCAGCGCCTCGGTGCTCTCTACCGCCTCGTCGTCGAGCCGCAGCAGCACGTCGCCCGCCTGCAGCCCCAGCCGCGCCGCCGGGCTGCGGGCGGCGACCGCGGTCACCACCACGCCCTTGCCGGGGCCGTTCAGCCGCAACTCCTCCGCCACCGCCGGCGAGACATTGACCACGGTGGCGCCGGACAGGGGCGACCGGCCGCCAAGCACGCGCTGGTCGCGCGGCGGATCCTCCGGCGGCGCCTCGACCGGCAGCGCCAGCTCCGCCGTGTCGGTCCCGCGCCGCACCGTCAGCTTCGCCGTGGCGCCGAGGTCCAGCGTGGCCAGGCGGAAGCGCAGCGATTCCGGGTCGTCGACCGCATGGCCGTCGACTGCCGCGACCACGTCGCCGACCTTGAGGCCGGCCCGCGCCGCCGGGCCGCCGGCGGCGACGCCGTTGACCAGCACGCCGGCCGGGCGGTCCAGGCCATAGGCCTCGGCCAGGCTGCGGTCGACCGCCTGGCCGTCGGCGCCGAGCCAGGGCCGCACCACCTTCTGCCCGGTCTCGGCCGCCCGCATCATGCTGCGCAGCATGTTGGCCGGGATGGCGAAGCCGATGCCGAGCGAGCCGCCGGTGCGGCTGTAGATCGCGGTGTTGATGCCGACCAGCCGGCCCTTCATGTCGATCAGGGCGCCACCGGAATTGCCCGGGTTCACCGCCGCGTCGGTCTGGATGAAGAAATCGTAGTCGGAGATGCCGACCGCAGTGCGGGCGATGGCCGAGACGATGCCCATGGTCACGGTCTGGCCGACGCCGAAAGGGTTGCCGATCGCCAGCACCAGGTCACCGACCTCGAGCGCGTCGCTGTCGCCGAGCGGCAGCGACGGCAGCGACCGGCCGGCGAGGTCCTTGAGCCTGAGGAAGGCGAGGTCGGTGCGTTCGTCCGACAGCACCAGCTCGGCCTCGTACTCGGTGCGGTCGGACAAGACCACGGTGATCTGGTCGGCGTCCTTGATCACATGGTGGTTGGTGACCACCAGCCCGCCCGCCCCGACCACGACGCCGGAGCCGAGCGAGTTCTCGACCCGCTGCCGCGGCCGGCCGCCCGGCATGTCGTCGCCGAAGAAGCGCTGGAAGAACGGGTCGTCGAACAGCGGGTTCGCCCGCTCGACCACCATGTGGCGGGCATAGATGTTGACCACGGCCGGCGCCGCGCTGCGCACCAGGGGCGCGAAGCTGAGGTCGATCTCGGCCCGGCTGGCCGGCACCACCGGCTCCGCCGCGGCCGGCCCGGCCAGCAGGAGCAGCACCGCCGCCGCGGCGCCTGCGAAACGGAACATCCTTCCTCCATCCGCCGTCACGGGCCTGGGTCTAGCCGAAGCCGCCGGCCGGCGTCCATGGGCCGCCATGCCGCGGATCTACGGCTCCATCACCTCCTGCAGCAGGGCCAGCGCCTGCAGCAGGGCCGGCGACCGGTCGCCGCGGCGCCAGACGGCGGCGATCCGGGCCTGCGGCGCAGGATCGGCGAGCGCCAGGTAGCGCACCCCGTCGGGCCGCAGCCGGCGCAGCGAGCCCGGCACCAGCGACACGCCGAATCCGGCCGCGACCAGCGACACGATGGCGTGCATCTGATGCGCCGACTGGGCGATCCGCGGCACGAAGCCGGCGGCGGCGCAGGCCTCGAGAATGGCGGCGTGAAAGCCCGGCCCCTCGCCCTGCGGGAACATGACGAAGGGCTCGGCGGCGAGGTCGGAGAGGCCGATCCGGCCGCAACCCGCCAGCGCATGGTCGGCCGGGACCACGGCGACCATCGGCTCGGCCCAGGCCGGGCGCTGCTCCAGCCCCTCGCTGTCCGGCAGCGGCG
>NZ_JBQJIK010000106.1:0-23358 GCF_052078665.1 Inquilinus sp. CA228
CCGGCCGCGTCTCCCCAACACGGCTCAGGCCTGCCTTCCGGACTCCCTAATCCTCTCAACCAGGGCGACACACCATGCCGTAGCCTCTTCACCCGCTTGACACCAAACTCCCCATGTGAGACCGGGCACGACAATAGGGGGGCAAAAACAGTCCCTCCCCTGCCCGCCCCTACTTCTCCTTCGCCGCATCCCAGTAGCTGGTGCCGCCGATGTTGAGCGTGTCCGGCGCGGCGACGTCGTCGCCCGGGACGCCGATGCGCAGCCGGGCGACCGTGCCGTCATCGGCCATGAGCTGCAGCGAATAGCCGTCGAGCCGGTAGCGCCCGGCCGAGTCCCGAGACTTCAGCGCCCCGCCCATGGAGAAGCCGTTCTCGGTCATCACCGCGCCCATGCCGCCGCTGTAGACCCCGACCGAGCCGCCATCCGGCCCGGTTCCCACCGGGCTCTGCATGAAGTAGCTGCCGCCCTGGTGCCGCTCGAAGGTGCCGTCGGGCCGGAAGATCAGGCTGATGCGCGTGGTGACGCCGCCCTGCGACACGTTCAGATAGTAGTAGCTGCGATCCAGCCGGGCGTTGGGCGGGAACGGCTTCAGCACGATGAAGCTCGACCAGTCGGACTTCTCCCCCGCCGCCGCGGTCATCACGTATTTCGCGCCCGGCCGCTCCCAGCGCGACCAGTCCTGCGGCGCCCGGCGGCGGACCTGCTCGGCATCGAGATCGGTCGGAGGATAGCCGAACTCGTAGCGATAGGCGGTGCCGTCCTTGAGCAGCAGGAAGCTCTCCTCGTTGCGGTTGGTGTAGGTGCCGCCGCCCGGGTTGATGCCGATCTGGAACTGCTCGCGGAACAGCATCGCCTCGATCCGGTCGGCCGGAAGGCCCTTGTCCGGCCCGGCATCGACCTCCTCCGCGCTGGGCGGGCGATATTCCAGCCCGCCGGCCTCCGGCAGGTCGGAGCGGGCAAGGCGCGACGGGTCGTCCAGCAGCCGGCAGTCGGACAGGTTGAACACCTCGAAGGCATAGACCCGGCTGATCCGGCCGATGACGGTGACGTCCTTGTTCTTCGTCTGCTCGAAGCGCCTTTCCTCCACCTCGTCGGCGAAGTCGCAGCTGGCGGTCCAGATCGAGCGCTTCTCCGGCAGCCATTGCTGCAGCCGGTCGTCGCCGTCGGAATGACCGGCAAGGGCGATCGGCCCGAGCTGCTGCATCGCCCCGGTGACGGCCTCGACCTTGTCGTCGTCCTTCGCGCCGGGCGTACGCCGGAACAGCTCCTTCGCCACCACGGAGAGCTGGGCGATCGAGAACAGCGTCTTCGCCTTCGGCGTCAGGCCGGTCTCCTCCGGGATGTTCGCCTTGGCCATGCCCTCCGGCCCGTCGAGCAGCCGGCAGCCTTCCAGGGTGACGACCTTGAAGTCGTAGACCCGGCCGATCCGGCCGGCGACGACGACGTCGCGGCCCTCCTCCCGGGCGAACAGCTTCTCCTCCGCGTCATCGTCGAAGTCGCAGGACGCGGTCCACAGCGACTGCTGGTCGACCGTCCATTGCTGCAGCCGGTCGTCGTCGACGGCCCGGCCGGACACGGCGATCACCCCCAGCCGGCCCAGGACGTTGGAGGCCCAGTCGGTCTTTTCGTCCTCGTCGCCGGGCGCCTGGCGCCGGGCTTCGGCCGCAAGGGCCGAAAGCTGGCCGACGGAATAGAGGGTCTTCGGCAGCGGCCCGGTCCCGACCATGGCCTGCAGCACGCCACGGGCCGACGCGGCATTGGCCAGCGCGAAGGTCTTGCCGCCGAACAGCGCCGGCAGGGCGCCGCAGAGCAGCGGTGTCTTCTGGATCATCGAATCGGCCTGGGCCTGGATCGCACCGTCCAGCTTCGACCTGGCGTTGGCGAGATTGCTGTTCCCGGCCAGCACCCGCTCCATCAGCCGCTCCAGCCGGTCGGCGTCGTTCGCCTGGCGCCACGCCTGCAGCGCTGCGGCATGGGAAGCGGCGCCGGGCGCGTCGGCCCGATCGCAGCTGGCGACCACGGCGCGGGTGAGGCTGAGCGGGACATAGATCGCGGTGATCGCCTCCCCCACCGCCTTCGGGTCCGGCGACCCCGCCGCCGAGGCGGGCGGTGCGGAGGACAGGACGGCGACGACCGCCGCGCCGATGACGAGATGCGCCAGAATCCTCATCCGTCCCTCCCCGTCGAAGCTCGCCGCCAACCTGACGCGGCGGCACGGCAAGAACAAGGCGGGCCGGCGCCAAGGAAAGACCATAATCCTGGTATTGATGCGCAGGTCGATGACCTGCTCGCATGCGGTCCACAACGGTCCTGTCGCGCCATGCTCGATGAACGCTGCCTCGCCGACCTGATCGGCCTGACCTATGACGCCGCCATCGGCGACGAGGATTGGACGGTGGCGGTGGACCGGCTGACCCGGGCCGTCGGCGGAGGGTCCGCAGCGCTGCGGTGGCACGGCACGCAGGCGCACGATGCCGTCGCAGTCGATTGCGACCCGACCTTCATCCAGCGTTACGCCGCCCACTATCGCGACGTCGACCCGGTCTGGCCGATGATGCGGCAACTGCCCTTCGGATCGGCCGTCGACGACCGCATGCTGGTGTCGGAACGGGAGTGGGAACGGTCCGAATTCTACAACGACTTCCTGGTCCCGTACGGCCTGCACAGCGCCCTGTCCTGGTATGGAAAGGACCATGCGGCGCGGCCCGTCGTCCTGACGGTCATGCGCTCTCGCCGTCAGCCATCCTATGGGGATGACGAGTTGCGCCTGCTGCGCCGTCTCGCGCCGCATCTCGACCGGGCGGTGGCGATCGAGGGCCGGATCGCGACCGCCGCGGCCCGGCGCACAGCCGTCCGGCTGGCGCAGGCCGGACCGGCGCTGAGCCGGCGCGAGCGGGAATGCCTGGCCCGGATCGCCCGCGGCGCATCGAACAAGGCGATCGCCCGCCAGCTCGATCTGTCGGTCGAGACCATCAATCAATATGTGCAATCGGCGATGCGCAAGCTGGGTGCCGCCAACCGCACCGAGGCGGTCGCCATCGCCCTCACTCTCGGCCTGCTCGACGGCTGAGTGACCGATACCCCCATCTTCGGGGGTTGAGGCCCTTCCCCGGTTTCGGGACAATGCTCCCGACACACGCGGCCGATGCCGAGCGGACGACGGTCCGCGGCGTCAACTCCCCGCGGCGAACGGGGAGTCCGCGATCCTCGGCCAGACCGAGGAATTCGCCACAAATCCGCAACTTCGTCATCGCGGCGCGCTGAACGCCCGCATGCGTGCCGACCCGCGCGCATGCGGCAGCCCTCTCACAGGAGATCTTCATGGATAAGGTCGGCAACGACAGCAGCAATTGGCTCAACGGCACGGATGACGACGACCGCCTCTACGGCCTCGGCGGCAATGATCTGCTGACCGGAGGCAACGGGAACGACTTCCTGGATGGCGGGACCGGGGCGGATCGCCTCAACGGCGGGGACGGCATCGACACCGTCGACTACAACGGCAATGTCGGGGTGGTCATCAATCTGACCTCCGGCAGCGGCTGGTGGGGTGAGGCCGAGGGCGACGTGCTCGTCGGCATCGAGAATGTCCATGGCACCGATTTCATCGATGATCTGGTCGGGTCGCAGGCGAACAACGGCTTCAACGGCGGTGGCGGCAGCGACTACCTATACGGCTTAGGCGGCGACGATCTCCTCGTCGGCGGGGCCGGGGCGGATCACCTCCATGGCGGGGACGGCATCGACACCGTCGACTACAACGGCAATTTCGGGGTGCTTGTCGATCTGCACGGAGGCTTCGGCCGATACAGCGAGGCCGCCGGCGACGTCCTCAGCGGCATCGAGAATGTCTATGGCACCGGTTTCGCCGACGAAGTGATCGGGTCGGCCGCGAACAATGCCCTCTTCGGCGATGGCGGCGACGACAGGCTGGCGGGTGGGGGCGGTGACGACCTGCTCGTCGGCGGCACCGGGGCGGATACCCTCAACGGCGGGGACGGTATCGACACCGTCGACTACAACGGCGATGTCGGGGTCGAGGTCAGCCTGTACAGGCTCCGCGGCCATAAGGGCGAGGCCGAGGGCGACTATCTGGTCGAGGTCGAGAATGTCTACGGCACCGATTTCGGCGACTGGCTGCTTGGGTCGAACGCGAACAACGCCCTGTTTGGTGATGGCGGTGACGACCTGCTGAAGGGCTGGGTCGGTGACGATTTCCTCGTCGGCGGTGCCGGGGCCGATCGGCTTGATGGCGAATACGGCATCGACGCCATCGACTACAACGGCAATGCCGGGGTGATCGTCGATCTCGGCGCCGGCCGCGGCCGGTTGGGCGAGGCCGAGGGCGACATCCTCATCGACGTCGAGGCTGTCTACGGCACAGATTTCGCCGATACCCTGATCGGCTCGGTTGTGGACAACACCCTCGTCGGTGGTGGCGGCAACGACGTGTTGCGTGGTGGTGCCGGGGCCGACCGCATCGACGGCGGCGACGGCATCGACACCGCCAGCTACTACACCGGCTCCACAGGGGTCGTGGTCAGCCTCGTCAACGGCAGCGGCGGCGAGGCGCAAGGCGACATCCTGATCGGCATCGAGAACCTGTCCGGCAGCCAGGGCAATGACAGCCTGGTCGGGAACAGCGGCGCCAACGTGCTGCAGGGCTGGAACGGCAACGACGTGCTCACCGGAGCCGGCGGCAAGGACACCCTCACCGGCGGCGCCGGAGCCGACCGCTTCGTCTATGGCAGCGTGGCGCAGAGCCCGGTCGGGGCCGGCGCCGACCGGATCACCGATTTCAGCCATGCCCAGGGCGACCGCATCGACCTGGCGGCGATCGACGCCAACACCGCGGTGGCGGGCAACCAGGCGTTCCGCTTCATCGGCACCGGGGCCTACACCCACCATGCCGGCGAGTTGCGCTTCGCCGTCGCCAACGGCACCACCACCATCGCCGGCGACGTCAACGGCGACGGCGCCTCGGACTTCCACATCGTCCTGACCGGCGCGATCGCCCCGCAGGCCGGCGACTTCGTGCTGTGACCGCCAAGGCCGCAGCCGGCCGCCCGGCCTTGGGGTCGGGCGGTCAGGCGGCGCGGGGCCCGTCCCGCAACCCCACGCGCATCGCGTCCTCGCCGTCGCGCAGGGCCTGGACATAGGCCGGCAGCTCGGGCGACGGGCCCTGCCAGCCGAAGGCGGCGGCGATCTCCGCCGTCGGCACCGTGCCGCCGCGGCGGCGGAACACGGCCTTGACCACGGCCTGGGCGGCGACGGCGCCGCCGGCATCCTCGAAGCCCTGTTCGAGATACAGCCATTTCTCGTCCCAGCCCAGCAGGCGGCTGCGCAGCCGATAGCCGGCGAAGGCGGCGAGCGAGCGGCGGTAGCGGATGGTCGCCCCGCCCAGCACCGGCGCCCAGCGCCGCTGCCACAGCAGGCCGACCAGCCCGACCCGCAGCATCAGGTCGGTGCGGCCGAGGTCCATCACCGTCAGGTACCGGCCGTTGTTCATGTGCAGATTGAAATCGAGGTCGTTCGGCCAGACCCGGAACCGCACCAAACTGTCGTCGAACAGGGTCAGGCGGCGCCCGAGCAGCGCCGCGACCACGACCCGGATGAGGCGGAGATAGAGGTTCATCGGCGGCGGCCGTCGCCTCCCGTCAGAACGCCTCGGCCTCGAGCGCCATCAGCGGCGCCTTGCCGGCCATGATCTGGATGAACAGCGAGCCGGTCTCCGGCAGCATGCGCTGGATGAAGAAGCGGGCCGTCTTCAGCTTGGCGTCGTAGAAGCCGGCGCGGTCGCCGGCCTTGGGCGCCTTCTCCAGCGCCAGCTTCGCCATCCGCGCCCACATCCAGCCCAGCGCCACCAGGGCGAACAGCTTGAGATAGTCGGACGAGGCGGCGCCGGCCTCCTCCGGGTCCTTCAGCCCCTTCTGGGCGATCCAGGCGGTGGCCTGCTGCAGCTTGCCGAAGGCCTTGGCCAGCGGGCCGACGAACTCCAGCATCGCCTCGTCCTCCGCCGCCTCGCGGATGAAGGCGTCGACCGGGTGGAAGAAGCTGCGCAGCAGCCGACCCATGTCCTGCGGCATCTTGCGGCCGACCAGGTCGAGCGCCTGGATGCCGTTGGCGCCCTCGTAGATCTGGGCGATGCGGGCGTCGCGCACGAACTGCTCCATCCCCCATTCGCGGATGTAGCCATGGCCGCCCAGCACCTGCTGCGACCGGACCGCGACCTCGAGCCCCATATCGGTGAAATAGGCCTTCAGGATCGGCGTCATCAGCGACACGAAGTCGTTGGCGTTCTGCCGGACCGCCGGGTCGGGGTGCTTGGTGTAGAGGTCGATGTTGATGCCGACCAGATAGCCCAGCGCCCGCGCGCCCTCGGCGAAGGCCTTGCCGGTCAGCAGGTTCTTGCGCACGTCGGGATGGACGATGATCGGGTCGGCCGGCTTGTCCGGCGCCTGGGTGCCGGCCAGCGAGCGGCCCTGCAGCCGGTCCTTGGCGTAGGCCACGCCGTTCTGGTAGGCGACCTCGGCGACGCCGAGGCCCTGCAGCGCGACGCCGAGCCGGGCGGTGTTCATCATCACGAACATCGCCCGCATGCCCTTGTGCTTCTCGCCGACCAGCCAGCCGGTGGCGCCGTCGAGATTCATCACGCAGGTGGACGAGGCCTTGATGCCCATCTTGTGCTCGATCGAGCCGCAGGCGATGCCGTTGCGCGGCCCGGCGACGACCGCCCCGCCCTCCTCCTTCGGCAGGAACTTCGGCACCACGAACAGGCTGATGCCCTTGATGCCCGGCGGGGCGTCGGGCAGCCGGGCCAGCACCAGATGGATGATGTTCTCGGTCAGGTCGTGCTCGCCGGCCGAGATGAAGATCTTGGTGCCGGTGATGCTCCAGGCGCCGTTTTCCGCCGGTTCCGCCTTGGTGCGGATCAGGCCGAGATCGGTGCCGCAATGCGGCTCGGTCAGGCACATGGTGCCGGACCAGGTGCCGTCGACCAGCTTCGGCAGATAGGTCGCCTTCTGCTGGTCGTCGCCATAGGTCTCGAGCGCGTTGTAGGCGCCCTGCGACAGGCCGGGATACATGCCGAAGGACATGTTGGCGGAGGACAGCACCTCCTCGATCACGAAATTGACCGCCTTGGGCATGCCCTGGCCGCCGAAGGCCGGGTCGGCCGACAGGCCGTTCCAGCCGCCCTCAGCGAAGGTGCGATACGCCTCCTTGAAGCCCTTCGGCGTGTAGACCACGCCGTTCTCGAAGCGGCAGCCCTCCTCGTCGCCGGGCTGGTTCAGCGGCGCCAACTCGTTCTCGGCCAGGCGCGCCGCCTCCTCCAGGATGGCGTCGACGGTGTCGGGCGTCGCCTCCTCATAGCCGGGCAGCTTGGCGAGCTGGCCGGCATCCAACAGCTCGTGCAGCACGAAGCGGATGTCGTCGAGCGGAACCTTGTAGCTGGGCATTGTCAGATCCTCTCAGTTCCGCAGCGGCTTGCCGGTGGCCAGCATGTGCTCGACCCGGGCGATGGTGCCGGGCAGGCGCACCAGCTGGCTGAACATCTGGTGCTCCAGCGCCAGCACATCGTCCTCGGTCAGCGTCTCGGTGATGTCGGTGTCGCCGCCGGACAGCACCGTGGCCAGCTTGTCGGAGACCACGACGTCGTAGGGCGTCGCCTTGCCAGTGCGCGCCAGGTCGGCCACCGCCAGCGCGAAGCCGGTCTTGGCGGTCGGGCCGGGCAGGCGGATCTCCTCCATCGGCTTCGGCGGCTGGTAGCCCTCGGCCAAGGCCAGCGCCCGGGCCTTGGCGTCGGCCAGCAGCCGGTCGCGGTTCATGGTGATGCCGTCATTGGGGCGGAGATACAGCAGTTCCTTCGCCTCGAAGGCCGACTTCGCCACCTTGGCCGTGCCGATGGTCTCGAACACCTGGCCCAGCGGCGGCATCGGGCCGCCGGGGCGCTTCGGCTGGGCATAGGCGCGCAGCAGCATCTCCTTGCAGCCGCCCCAGCCGGGGACCAGCCCGACGCCGACCTCGACCAGGCCGCAATAGGTCTCGGCATGGGCCTGGATCGCGGCCGCATGCAGCAGGATCTCGCAGGCGCCGCCCAGCGCCATGCCGGCGGGCGCGGCGACGGTCGGGAACGGCGCGAATTTCAGCGCCTTGTAGGCATCCTGGCCGCCCTTCACCAGCGCCTCGATCTGCGGCCACAAGGCGATGTTGATGCCGAACAGGGCGAGGCCGAGATTGGCGCCGACCGAGAAGTTGGTGCCCTCGTTGTAGATCACCATCGCCTTGTACTTGGTCGCGGTGATGCGGATCGCCTCGCCCAGCAGGGCCATGGTCTGGTCGTCGAGGCTGTTCATCTTCGAGATGAACTCGAAGCAGGTGACGCCGTCGCCGATGTCCCACAGCGCCGCCGACCCGTTCCGGGCGATCGGCTTGGCGGTGCGCTTGATGTCGGCCAGCAGCAGCACGCCGTCCGGCCGCGTCACCTCGGCATAGTCGCCGCCGGTGGTCAGGTACTGCAGCTTGCCGTCCTGGACCCGGTAGAAGCTGCGGCCCTGCGCGGCCTTCAGCAGCGCCGGCACCGGCTTGCCCTGGCTCTCCAGCCAGCCGATCAGCCAGTCGGGGCCGACCTGGTCGATCAGCTCGAACGGGCCGAAGCTCCAGTTGTAGCCGAGGCGCATCGCCTCATCGACCGCGACCACCGTGTCGGCGATCTGCGGCACCAGCCCGGCGGCGTAGGACAGGGTCTGGCCCAGCACCCGGGCGGCGTATTGGCCGGTCTTGTCGTCGAAGGCGACCAGCGCCTTCAGCCCGCCGCCGCGGGCGGCGTCGACGCCGTCGAGCCTCGGCTTGTCCGATTTCGCCCAGGCGCCGGTCTTGAGGTCGATGCTCTCCTTCACCCGGCTGCCGTCGGCGGCCTTGCTGAGGCGGTAGAAGCCGCCCTTGCCCTTGCGGCCGGTGTAGCCCTCGGCGATCAGCTTTTCGATCGCCGGCTCGACCCGATAGATCTCGCGATACCCGTCGTCCTTCGGCAAAGTCGCCAGCAGGCTCTTGGCGATATGCGGCATCAGGTCGAGCCCGACCAGGTCGATCAGCCCGAACACGCCGGTCTTCGGCACGCCCATCGGCCGGCCGGCCACCGCATCCGCCTCCTCCACCGTCAGGCCGAGGTCGAAGGCGGCGTTGACCGCCGCCTGGATCCAGTAGGTGCCGATCCGGTTGGCGATGAAGCCGGGCGTGTCCTTGCAGTCGACCACACCCTTGCCGAGGCGGAGATCGGCGAAGCCGCGGATGCCGGCGACCAGCGCCGGGTCGGTCTCCGGCCCCGTCACCAGCTCCAGCAGGCGCATGTAGCGCGGCGGGTTGAAAAAATGGGTGATCAGGAAGCCGCGCCGGAACGCCTCGGACCGGCCCTGGGTCAGGATCGCCAGCGGGATGGTCGAGGTGTTGGAGGAGACCGCCGCCCCGGGCTTCATCACCCGCTCGATCCGGGCATACAGGTCCTGCTTGACCGCCGGGTCCTCCAGCACCGCCTCGACGATCCAGTCGCAGCCGGCCAGCTTGGCCAGGTCGTCCTCGGTGTTGCCCGGGGTGACCAGCCGCGCCGCCGCCTTCGACATGAAGGGCGCCGGGTCGGCCTTGGCCATGCGCGCCAGCGCGCCCTCGGCCACCGCGTTCCGGTTGGTCGCGCCTTTCGGCACGATGTCGAGCAGTAGCACCGGCACGCCGGCATTGGCGAAGTGTGCGGCGATGCCGCTGCCCATCACCCCGGCGCCGATCACCGCGACTTGCTTGATGTCCATGTCTCAGCTCCCTGGTGCCGCGTCCTCCCCTCACCCTCCCGGCCTTTGGCCGGGCCCTCCCTCTCCCCGAGGAGAGGGAATTCACCTCTCCCTGGGGAGGGGTCGGAACCGCCTCGCGGTTCCGGGTGAGGGGGTGTCGCAGGCGTCGATGCGATGTGGTCAGGCCGCCTCGAGCACCGTGGCGATGCCCTGGCCGCCGCCGATGCACATGGTGGCGAGGGCGAGATTGGCGCCCTCCCGCTTCAGGATCGACGCGGCCTTGCCGGTGATCCGCGCGCCCGAGGCGCCGAGCGGATGGCCCAGCGCGATGGCGCCGCCGTCGAGGTTGGTCTTGTCCCAGTCCAGCTCGAGGTCGCGGCCGACCGCCAGCGCCTGGGCGGCGAAGGCCTCGTTCAGCTCGACCACGTCGATGTCCTTGAGCGTCAGCCCGGCGCGCTTCAGCGCCTTGCGGCTGGCGCCGACCGGGCCGATGCCCATGATCTCCGGCGCGCAGCCCGACACCGCGATCGACTTGATCCGGGCCAGGATCGGCAGCCCCGCGGCCTTGGCGAAGGCCTCGCTGGTCACCAGGGTGGCCGAGGCGCCGTCGGTCAGCGGGCTGGAGGTGCCGGCGGTCACCGTGCCGTTCTGGTCGAAGGCCGGCTTCAGCCCGGACAGGCCTTCCTGGCTGGTGTCGGGGCGGATGGTGCCGTCACGATCAACCGTGCCGTCCTTGGTGGCGATCGCCACGACCTCGCCGGCGAAGCGGCCCTCGGCCCAGGCCTTGGCCGCGCGCTGCTGCGAGCGGATGGCGAAGTCCTGCTGGCTCTCGCGGGTGATCTGGTATTTCACCGCCAGGTTCTCGGCGGTCACGCCCATGTTGAAATAGGCCTGCGGCATCTCGGCCGCCAGCTTCGGGTTTGGCGCCGGGTTGAAGCCCATCATCGGCACCCGGGTCATGCTCTCGACCCCGGCGCAGAGGAAGGCCTCGCCCGCGCCCATCTGGATGGCGCCGGCGGCCTGGTGGATCGCCTGCATCGACGAGCCGCAGTAGCGGTTGACCGTGACGCCGCCGACCGACTGCGGCAGCCCGGCCAGAAACACGACCATGCGGGCCATGTTGAAGCCCTGCTCGCCCTCCGGGAAGGCGCAGCCGAGGATCAGGTCCTCGATCGCCTCGGGGTCGACCTTGGTCTCGGCGACCAGCGCCTTGATCACGTCGGCGACCAGATCGTCGGGCCGGACCCGGCGCAGGTCCCCCTTGTTGGCGAAGTGATGCGGCGACCGCTTGAACCCGGCGATGACGACGCTCTTGTCCATGTCAGGCTCCTCAGATTTTCTTGTCGCGGGCCGCGCCCGCGGATGGTGCGGCGGCTCAGCCTTCCGGCAGCGCGCCTTCCTGCTTCAGGAAGGTGGTGATCTCGTCCTCGATGCCCCTGAGGTCCTCGATCGTCTGCTGGACGTCGACCAGTTGGGTCTCGAGGGCGGCGCGCCGGGACCGGGCGCGGCCGAGGAAGAAGGTCATCTGCTCGACCTGGCCGTGCTCGCGGTCATAGAGGTCGAGGAACTCCCTGATCTCGGCCAGGGAGAAGCCGAGGCGCTTGCCGCGGCAGATCAGCGCCAGCCGGGCCCGGTCGCGATGGCTGTAGATGCGGGTCAGGCCGGCCCGTTCGGGCGACAGCAGGCCCTCATCCTCATAGAACCGGATGCTGCGCGGGGTGATGTCGAACGCCGCGGCGAGATCGCCGATCGAATAGCTGCGCTGCTCAACCTCCGCCTTCTCCCTGGTATCCGCCTCCATGGCGCCATTCCTCCGACCGCGTTGCTGCATGCCGTTTACGTAAACGTAAAGTAGCGCGATCGGAGATCCTGGTCAATCGGAAGCGCTCAGGTGCCGGTGCGCGCCTCCTGCGTGGCCGCCTTGGCCGCCTCTTCCTCCAGCACGGCCTTGCGCGACAGCTTGCCGATCAGGGTCTTGGGCAGCGCCGTGTCGCGGAACTCGATCAGCTTCGGCATCTCGATCGGCGACAGCTTGTCCTTCAGGAACTCGACCAGCCCGTCGGCCGTCAGGCTCTGCCCCACGCGGAGCTTGATGTAGGCCTTCACCGTCTGGCCGCGATAGGCGTCCGGCAGGCCGGCGACGATGCATTCCTCGACCGCCGGGTGCAGGTAGATCGCCTCCTCGACATTGCGCGGATAGACGTTGAAGCCGGAGCACAGGATCATGTCCTTGATCCGGTCGACGATGAAGGTGTAGCCGTCCTCGTCCATGGTGCCGACGTCGCCGGTGTGCAGGCGGCCGTTGCGCAGCACGTCCGCCGTGTCCTCCGGCCGGTTCCAATAGCCCTTCATCACCTGCGGCCCGCGGATGCAGACCTCGCCGCGCTCGCCGGTCGGCACCAGCGTGACGCGGTCGTCCAGCGACACGATCTCGATGATCGTCTGCGGCAGCGGAATGCCGATCGATCCCTCCTTGTTGACGCCGAACAGCGGGTTGCAGGTCGCGATCGGCGAGCTTTCCGTCAGGCCGTAGCCCTCGACCAGCTTGCAGCCGGTCGCCGCCTCGAAGGCGTGCTTGACCTCGACCGGCAGCGGCGCCCCGCCCGAGATGCAGCGCTTCAGCGAGGACAGGTCATATTTCGCCCGCTCGGGGAAGTTGGCGATCGCGGTGTAGATGGTCGGCACCGCCGGGAACAGGCTGGGCTTCTTCTCGTGGATCGTCTTCATGACGGTCTCGAGCTCGAAGCGCGGCAACATGATGATCTCCGCCCCCGCCCAGATCGCCAGGTTCATCGCCACGGTCATGGCGAAGACGTGGAAGAAGGGCAGCACGGCCAGCATCCGGTCCTGGCCCGGGATCATGCCCTCGAACCAGCAGCCCGCCTGCACCGCGTTAGCGTAGAGGTTGGCGTGGGTCAGCATCGCCCCCTTGGGCGTGCCGGTGGTGCCGCCGGTGTATTGCAGCACCGCCAGGTCCTCCTCCGGCGCGATCGGCACCGGGGCGAAGCGCCCGTCGTTGCGGACCAGATCGGCCCAGCGCAGGTGCCGGCCGTCCTTCGGCACCTTCGCCACCTCGCGCCGCTTGACGATCGGGAACAGCAGGTTCTTCGGGAAGGGCAGCACCCCCGCCATCGGGCAGACCAGGATGCGCTTCAGCGCAGTGCGGTCCAGCAGCGGCAGCAGCTTGTTGTGCAGCTGCGCCAGGTCGAGCGTCACCATCAGCTCGGTGCCGCTGTCGTCGATGTTGGTGATCAGCTCGCGCTCGGCATAGAGCGGGTTGAAGTTGACCACCACCGCGCCGCATTTCAGCAGCGCGAAGTAGCAGATCACGAAATACGGGCAGTTCGGCAGGAACAGGCCGACCCGGTCGCCCTTGCCGATCCCGGCGGCCTGGAACCCCTTGGCGGCGCGGGCGACCAGGTCGCCGATCTGGCCGTAGGTCAGGGTCTTGTCCATGAAGGTGGCGCAGGGGCGGTCGGCGAACCGCGCCACCGCGTCGTCGAGGATGGCGTAGAGCGGCCGCGGCTCGATCGACCGGCTCCAGTCGATCTTGGGCGGGTACAGCTTGGCCCACGCATTCGGGCGTTCCGAGGCAAACGCCTCTGTCATATCGGTCTCCCCACGGACTTTCTGGGGCCGCAGCGCGGCCTTATCGCATGATGGTGCCGATCAGCGGAACGGGCCGCAAGGTTGAAGCGGAGCCGAGGCCGTGGTTTAACGGCGCGCCCGATACCAGAATCCGGATCACCTTGGCCAAGCGCAGGGACAGGAAGCCGCAGCCGCGGCACGTGAGCGACCGCGAGATCGCCCAGCGGCTGCTGCGCAACTACATCCGGCCGCATTGGCCGAAGGTGGCGATGGCGCTGTTCTGCATGGCGCTGACCGCGGTCTCGACCGGGGCCTCGGCCTATGTGATGAAGCCGGTGATCGAGAAGATCTTCACCGAGCGCGACGCCACCTGGCTGTGGCCGCTGGCGATCGCGGTGATGACGATCTTCGTGGTCAAGGGCGTCGCCGGCTACGCCCAGGGCGTGATCCTGAACAATGTCGGCCGGCTGATCATCGCCGAGCTGCAGGTGCGGATGTTCCGCAACCGGGTGCGGGCCGACCTCGCCGCCTTCCACGAGACCACCTCGGGCCGGATGGTCAGCCACTTCACCAACGACGTGCAGGCGATGTACGGCGCGGTGGCGACCGGCATCACCGGCATCGGCCGGGACCTGCTGTCGCTGGTCGCGCTGGTCGGGGTGATGTTCTACACCGACCTGGAGCTGGCCGCGGTCACCTTCGTGATCTTCCCGCTGACCGTGATCCCGGTGCTGCAGATCGGCAAGCGCATCCGCAAGATCACCGGCAAGACCTTCACCCAGTACGGCTCGCTGAACAACCATCTCGGCCAGGTCTTCCAGGGCATCCGCCACGTCAAGGCCTACAACGCCGAGGAGCGCGAGACCGGCCGCGCCGCCAAGATCATCAACGAGGTCTCGCGGCTGCGGCAGAAGGCGATGCGGATCAGCTCGGCCACCAGCCCGATCCTGGAGATCCTGTCGGGCGTGGCCATCGTCATCGTCATCGTGTACGGCGGCAACGAGGTCGTCTCCGGCTCGCGCACCACCGGCTCGTTCTTCGCCTTCATCGCCGCGCTGCTGATGGTCTACGACCCGCTGAGGCGGCTGGCCAACCTGCACAACACCCTGTCCTCCGGCTTCGCCGCGGCCGAGCGGGTGTTCGAGACGATCGATTCGGTGCCGGCGATCCGCGACGCACCGGACGCGATGGCGCTGACGCAATGCCGGGGCCGCATCACCCTGACCGACGTGCAGTTCTCCTACGGCCCGAAGATCCCGGCGCTGCGCGGCGTCACACTGGAGGTGCCGGCCGGCAAGACGGCGGCGCTGGTCGGGCCGTCCGGCGCCGGCAAGTCGACCATCCTGAACCTGATCCCGCGCTTCTACGACACCACCCAGGGCACGGTCGCGATCGACGGCCACGACATCCGCGGCCTGACCCTGCATTCGCTGCGCGACCACATGGCGCTGGTCAGCCAGGAAGTGACCCTGTTCGACGACACGGTGCGCGCCAACATCGCCTATTCCCGCCCCTCGGCGACGCAGGAGGAGGTCGAGGCCGCGGCCAAGGCGGCGGCGGCGCACGAGTTCATCCAGCGCCTGCCCAAGGGCTACGACACCAAGGTCGGGGAACAGGGGGTGAAGCTGTCGGGCGGGCAGCGGCAGCGCCTGTCGATCGCCCGGGCGATGCTGAAGAACGCGCCGATCCTGCTGCTGGACGAGGCGACCTCGGCGCTGGACACCGAGAGCGAGCGGCAGGTGCAGGCGGCGCTGACCCTGCTGATGGCCGGGCGCACCACGCTGATGATCGCGCACCGGCTGTCGACCGTGCGCAACGCCGACCTGATCTATGTGCTGGACCACGGCCGAGTGGCCGAGGTCGGCAGCCATGCGCAGCTGATCGCCGGCGGCGGCCTGTACGCCCGGCTGTGGGCGATGCAGACCGCCGACGACGAAGATCTGGCCGCGATGACGGCCGACCCAGCCTGAGGATGCCGATGAGCGAGATCGAGAAGCTGCAGCAGCGCCTGCGCGGGATGCGCTGGTTCGCCGTCTGGGCCCTGATCTTCGGCCTCGGCATCGGCTTCTATGCCGGCTTCACCCTCGGCGTCGACACCGCCCGCGACGCCACCGCATTGACGGCGCCGAAGGCGGGATGAGCGGTCAGGCCGCGGCCTTCTCGAGCGTCGGATAGTCGATGTAGCCGCGGGCGTCGCCGCCGTAGAAGGTCGCTTGGTCCGGCGGGTTCAGCGGCGCGTTCTGGCGCAGCCGCTCGACCAGGTCCGGGTTGGCGATGAACAGCTTGCCGAAGGCGACGAGGTCGGCGCGGCCGCTCTCCACCGCCTCGATCGCCAGGCCGCGGTCGTAGCCGTTGTTGGCGATGTAGCTGCCCTTGAACAGCCGGCGCAGCGCCTGGAGGTCGGCGCCGGGCGGCAGCTCGCGGGAGCCGCCGGTCTGGCCTTCGACCAGATGCAGGAAGCCGATGCCGAGCCCGCTCAGCCCCTCGATCGCGTGGCCGAAGGTCGCCATCGGGTCGCTGTCGGCGATGTCACCGAAATTGGAGAAAGGCGACAGCCGCACGCCGACCCGGCCGGGCGTCCAGACCTCGGCCACCGCCTCCGCGACCTCGAGCAGCAGCCGGGCCCGGTTGGTGATCGGGCCGCCATAGGCGTCGGCCCGCTTGTTGGTGCCGTCGGCCAGGAACTGGTGCAGCAGATAGCCATTGGCGGCGTGGATCTCGACCGCGTCGAAGCCGGCCTCCTTGGCGTTGCGCGCGGCCTGGGCATAGTCGCGGACGAGGCGCGGCAGCTCCGCCGTCTCCAGCGCCCGGGGCGTCGAGGGCTGGACGAAGCCCTCGCCGTCAAAGACACGACTGTCGGCCGCGATCGCCGACGGCCCGACCGGCGCCGCGCGGCCCGGCTGCAGCACCGCGTGCGAGATCCGGCCGACATGCCAGAGCTGCGCCGCGATCCGGCCGCCGGCCTGGTGCACGGCGTCGGTCACCAGCCGCCAGCCGGCCACCTGCTCCGGACTGTGGATGCCCGGGGTCCAGGCATAGCCCTTGCCCTCCGGCGAGATCTGCGTGCCCTCGGAGATCAGCAGGCCGGCGGTGGCGCGCTGGGCGTAGTATTCGGCGTTCAGCGCATGCGGCACGTCGCCATCGCGGCTCGCCCGGTTGCGCGTCAGCGGCGCCATCACGATCCGGTTCGGCAGATCCAGGTCGCCGATCCGGGTCGGCGTGAACAGCTTCGGAACAGACATCATTCTCTCCGGTTGGGCGCTCGATTCAGGACCGATCAGTCCAAAATTGAGCCGAAAAACACGAGGGATGGGATCCGGCCGGCGTCACCGCATCAGCGGCTCGGCGGCGGCCAGGAGTTCGTCGATCGCGGCGGGTGGGGTGCCGGCCTTGTACATCACAGAGGCGCCGGTGAGGAGCGCCAGCAGCGCCCTGGCTCGCGCCGACACCGCGGTGGTGACCGCTGTTCCGGCCTGTCCGGCCAGCAGCCCGGCCAGCAGCCCCTCCAACCGCTCCAGATGGCGGCGGCTCAGCCCCTCGACCTCGGGGTCGTGGGGCGCCAGCTCGACCGTGCAGTTGATCAGGAAGCAGCCGTCGCGGTCGCCACGGGCGCTGGCGA
This sequence comes from Inquilinus sp. CA228, assembly GCF_052078665.1. Classification (NCBI taxonomy): domain Bacteria; kingdom Pseudomonadati; phylum Pseudomonadota; class Alphaproteobacteria; order Rhodospirillales; family Rhodospirillaceae; genus Inquilinus; species Inquilinus sp. CA228. Next base: position 16,987 of record NZ_JBQJIK010000106.1, read on the forward strand.
TCGCCTCGACCGCGCGTCGCAGGGCCTGGCCGGGATCCGGCTCGGCCGCGATCCGCTCACCCAGCGCAGCGAAGCGCTGGTCGGCATAGCGTCGGATTGCCGCTATCAACGTGTCCCGCTTGGAGCCGAAGCAGCCGTAGAAGCTGCTGCGGCTGAGATTCATGGCCTGGGTCAGATCGTCCAGCGACGTCGCCTCATAGCCCTGGCGCCAGAACAGGGCCATCGCCGCGTCGAGCGCGGTGTCCTTGTCGAATTCGCGGGGACGGCCGGGGTGGGAAACCATCGCCGAAATATGGACTGTCCGTTCCGGAATGCAAGACGCCGCCGCGTCGCGTCGCCCCCTCGCCTGGAACTTGCGGTCCTGCGAAGCGATATGAGAGGGGGGTGGTGGAGGCACGGATGACCGGCAACGGTCCGCGATATCTGTTCGACCCGGCGGCGCTGGAGCGCAACCTGTCCGGATTCGACGACGCCGCCCGCCGGGCGATGGTCGACGACCTGCTCGAGGAGTTGCGCGAACGCGCCGACGCGATCGCCGCCGCGGCCGGCGCCGGCGACCGCGAGGCCTTGGCGCTGGAAGCCTATGCCCTGCGCTCCTGCGCCGCGATCTGTGGCGCCCGCGTCCTGATCGACCTCGCCGAATCGCTCGGCGACAGGGGCGACAACCGGCCTGGCCGCCGCCTGGAACTGGCCAAGGTGGCCAAGGCCCGTGTGGCCGAGACCGTCAGGGCGCTGGAGCTGTGGCGGAGCGGCGAGACGGAGCGGAAAGTTGAGGAGGAGTGCTGACCGGCAGGGGCGGGATGGCGTCGTAATCGGCCTCGCCCAGGATCTCGATGCCTTCGATCAGCAGCGCCGCGCGAGCCTCGGCCAGCGCCGGATCGGCCAGCGCGCCGCGCAGGGCCGAACGCAGCGCCTCGACCGTCGCATCATCCGCGTCGCGACGGGTCACCAGCGGCAGGCCCGGCGCCGGCGCGGTGCGGCCGATCACGCGCAGCCCGGCCAGCGCCCCGGGGCGGTGGCGCTGCAGCAGCGCATGGGTGACGCAGTCGATCGCGGCGATGTCGGCCTCCCCCTCCACCACCGCCGCGAGGCTGTCGACATGGGCGCCGGTGACCAGAGCGCCCCGGAAGAACCGGGGCTCCGGCAGCGCCGCAGCCAGCGCGACCCAGCCGGACAGGCTGTCCCAGCTGTTGAGGGCGCAGACGGCGCCGCGGAAATCCGCCAGCCCGTCGCCCGGCGCATCCGCGCGCACCACCAGCTGGCTGCGGTAGCGCGGGCCGTCGCAGCCCGGGGCGGCGTAGCGGAGCGTCGCCACCAGTCGCAGCCGGTCGCGATGGTGCCGGACATAGGGGTTGCCGCAGGTCTGGCTGAGCAGCAGCGCCGGGTCGGTCCACAGCTCATGCGTCGTCGGGCCGCGACTCAAGGCCGGCGGCGCCGCGATGCCCGCGGCCGCCAGGCGCGCTGCAACCGCCGACCACAGCGCATCGGTGGCCCAGCGGATCTCCGGCAGATCGTACATCGGAAGGCTGGCCGCGCCGGCCACGGTCGCGGCCGTCACCGGACGTGGCGCTCGGCGTCGAAATCGGGATGCACCGGCTCGTCGACCGGGCGGAACAGGTAGCGCCGGGCGATCTCGCCATAGCCGCGATACAGCCCGGCGCCGCGCTCGGCGACGCCGGCCGAATCATTGGCGGCGGCGAAGCGCGGCAGCCGGTACCAGGCCAGGCCGGGCCGGGCGTGATGCGCCACATGCAGGTTGTTGTTGAGGAACAAGAGCGAGAAGAACGGCCCGGAGGACACCACGGCGGTGCGCAGCCCTTCCGGCCCGGCGCGGTGCTCGGCGAAGGAGCGCAGCAGCGACACCGCGGTGCCGGCATAGCAGGTGGCGACATAGAGGATCGGCGAGATGCCGAACCCGACCGAGACCACGGCCAGCACGGCCACGGCGCCGGTCAGATGGGCCGCCCAGACGATCCGCGCCTTGCGGTCGCGGCGCAGCTTCGGCAGCTCTTCCGCCCACAGCCCGTACCAGGCCAGGGCGGGACCGATCAGGAAGCGGCCCAGCAGCGTGCGGTTGAAGCGCAGCACCGACCGCCCGGCCGGGCTGAGCGCCGACCAGTGGGCATCGGTGACGTAGTAGCTCTCCGGATCCTCGACCGGCGACGTCAGATGCGCGTCGCGATGATGGTGCAGGTGCAGGTCGCGATAGGTGGCATAGGGCAGCCACAGCGACAGGGGCAGCCAGCCGATCGCCGTGTTGATCCGGCGCGACCGGGTCGGGTGGCCGTGGATGGTCTCGTGCTGCAGCGACCCGTACCAGGCCAGCAGCACCGCGCCGATGGCGATGAACAGGGGCGCCGGCAGCGCCGCGTGGAACCAGAGCAGTGCCGCCCAACCGCAATAGACCGTGACGGCCACCGCCCAGGTCGGTCCTTCGAAGCTCGCTCGTCTCACCATGTCTGCCATCGATCCATCCCCTCGGATCCAGGCTGTCGTGAAACGGTCATGTCGGACAATGCGATAATGCGCACGAAACAACGCGATTGATGTACTCTCATCCAAGACGTTGCGAAACCGCACAATTTGTTTTGGAAACACCGCAATGGCGCAGTCCCGCCACGACATGATCGAGACCTTCCGCGCCCGGCTGGTGGAGATCATCGCCGCCTCCGGCCAGAGCCGCAGCGCCTTCGCCGCCGCCGTCGGCATGGACCGGTCGACCCTGTCGCAGATCCTGTCGCCGGCGAATGACCGGCTGCCGCGGGCCGAGACCCTGGCGGCGATCGCCGCCGCCCGCCAGGTCAGCATCGACTGGCTGCTGGGCCTGAGCCAGCGCGGCCCCCTGTCCGCCGACATCCTGCCGGAGCGGCTGGCGATCGAGCGCGACGCGCAATGGGCCGATGACGAGCGGCTGATCGCCTGGCACCGCGAGGCGATCGGCTACAAGATCCGCCACGTCGCGACCACCCTGCCCGACATCCTCAAGAACCGCGACGTGATCCGGCACGAGCTGGCGCATTTCGCCGGGGCGGGGCCGGAGCAGCGGATCGAGACCGCGGCCGCCCGCCTGGCCTATCAGCGCCGGCCGGAGACCGACATGGAGGCCTGCAACTCGATCCAGGCGATCGAGGGCTTCGCCCGCGGCGAAGGCATCTGGCACGACCTCGACAACGAGGTCCGGGCCCGCCAGCTCGATCACATGATCGCGCTGGTGGAGGAGCTGTACCCGACCTTCCGCTGGTTCTTCTACGACGGCCGGCAGCACTATTCCGTGCCGGTGACGGTGTTCGGGCCGCTGCGGGCGGTGATCTATCTCGGCGGCATGTACTTCCTGTTCAACTCGACCGAGCACATCCGCACCCTGTCCGAGCATTTCGACAGCCTGATCCGCGGCGCCATCGTCCAGCCGCCCGACGTGCCCAAGCTGCTGCGCCGGCTAAGGGCGCGGTTAGGGTAAGGGCAAGGAACCACGCGAGGCTCATGGTATGGATATCTTTCACGCGCTATATAGATAGCAGAAGGAGATATCCCGATGGCGCTGTTCATCCGCGATGCCGAGGTCGACGCACTTGCAGAAGAGGTCCGCAGGATCACCAAGGCAAAAACCAAGACCGAGGCGGTCCGCCAAGCCTTGCGGGCCCTGCTCGTCGCGGCACGCCGTGCCCTTCCGCTCAGGGATCGACTGGCACGCTCCCGAGCGCTCGCCGACGCGATGGGGCCGGGCGATCCCGCCTTCGACATGAAGGCTTATACCGACGAGATGTGGGGCGACGCCTGATGTTCGTGGACGCATCCGTCATCGTCGCGATTCTAGGGCGCGAGCCGGGCTACGAGGAGATCGAGAAGCGGCTGGCTATCGTCGACGGCCCCTTCTTCGTTTCACCTTTGGTCAAGTTCGAAGCCTCTATCGGCCTTGCACGTCTCAAGACGATGGCGAAGGCGGCGAACGCAAAACCGTCGCCCGGTCTCCTGCGGCAAGCTCGAGACGCCATCGATGCCTTTGTCGAGGATCTGGGGGCTGAGGAGGTGGCGATCTCGCCCGAAATCGGACAGCAGGCGCTCGAGGCAAGCGCGATCTACGGCAAAGCCGTCGGCCATGTCGCCGATCTCAATTTCGGCGACTGCTTCGCCTATGCCTGCGCCAGGACGCTCGGCGTGGCTCTGCTCTACAAGGGCGACGACTTCGCCCGCACCGATCTCGCCTAGAAGCCGATCCTGCAAAGGCAACCGAGGAAGCGCAGCATCATGCGAGCCATCGTCCTCAGCGCCCATGGCGGAACCGACAATTTCCGCCTCGCGGAGCTGCCGATCCCGCCGCTGCGCCCCGGCGACGTGCGGATCCGGGTGAGATCCGTCGCCTTCAATCCCGTCGATGCCCAGATCCGCCGCGGTGGTCCCGAGGGCCGGATGGTCCGGTCGCCGATCCTGGGCCGGGATCTCTCCGGCATCGTCGAGGCGGTTGACGACGCGGCGGATTTCCAACCGGGCGACGAGGTCTACAGCTATGTCTGCAACTTGGCGAGCAGCGGCACCTATGCCGAGTCCGTGAGCGTTCCGGCCGAGCTGGTGGCGCGCAAGCCGCGCACGCTGAGCCATGACCAGGCCGCCGCCGTTCCGGTGGCGGGCATCACCGCGACCCTGGCGCTGCGGCAGGCGCAGGCCGAAGCGTCGCGATCATTGTTCGTCGCCGGCGGGGCGGGCGGCGTCGGCACCTTCGCCCTGATGCTCGCGCGGCATCTCGGGGTGACACGGCTGGTCACCACCGCCGGCTACGCCGGGAGCCGGGCCTATCTGATCGAGCGCTGCGGTCTCGCGGACGATCAGATCGTCGACTACCGGCAGGACGACTTCACCGACCGTGCCAAGGACCGGAACGGCGGCCCGTTCGACAGTGTGCTGGACCTGGTCGGCGGCACGATGCTGTCCGCCTGCTGCAAGCTGCTGGCCCTTGAAGGCCATCTCGCCTCCGTCACCGAGACCCCAGCGCTCGGCGATGCCGATGTCCTGTTCCAGCGCAATGCCTCGTTCCATACCGTTGGCGCCAACGCCTATTCCCTGGTCGAAGACCGCGCGGTCTGGCGGCGGTACCGGGACATGCTCGATCAGCTGGCCGCGCTGTTCGACGGTGGCGCGCTGCCCCCGCCCCCGATCACCAATCTGGGGCCGCTGTCGGTCGAGACCGTGCGGCAGGCGCATGAGCTGCTGGAGCGCGGAGCCGTGCAGGGCAAGCTGGTGATGTCCTGCCCCTGAACGACAGCCGCGCCGATCCCTCAACGCTGCCATGTCCGACTTTTTGTGCAATGCAGCGGCGCCGAGCGTTCTATATCTGGTCCTTCTCTGACCGATTCCGTTGCCCGAGAGGCGTCGCCATGGGCGAGCGCGCGCATCCTGCCGCCCCGGCGATCACGCCGGCGATGATGTTCCTGATGGCGGTCGCCTGCGGCGCCATCGCCGCCAATCTGTACTACGCCCAGCCGCTGATCGCGCTGATCGCACCGTCGGTCGGGCTCGGCACCGTCGCCGCCAGCCTGGTCGTCACCCTGACCCAGATCGGCTACGGCGTCGGGCTGATCCTGCTGGTGCCGCTGGCCGACATGGTCGAGAACCGGCGGCTCGTGGTGCTGACCCTGTCGGGCACGGTGGTCGCCCTGCTGGTCGCGGCCTTGGCGCCGACCGCCGGAATCTTCCTGTTCGCGGCGCTGCTGATCGGCCTCAGCTCGGTCGCGGCGCAGATCCTGATCCCGATGGCGGCGCACATGGCGCCCGACGCGATCCGCGGCCGGGTCGTCGGCAATGTCATGAGTGGCCTGCTGGTCGGCATCCTGCTGGCCCGGCCCATCGCCAGCGTGGTCGCCGACCAGTTCGGCTGGCGCGCCATCTTCTTCCTGTCCGCCGTACTGATGGTCGGGCTGCTGGCGGTGCTGGCCTGGCGCCTGCCGCAGTACCGGCCGGCGCCGGGCCCGGGCTACGGCCAGGTGCTGCGCTCGCTCGCCACCCTGTTCCGCCACACCCCGATCCTGCAGCGCCGCGCCGCCTACCAGGCCGCGCTGTTCGCCGGCTTCAGCCTGTTCTGGACCGCGGTGCCGCTGGAGCTGGCCAGCCCGCGCTTCGGCTACAGCCAGGCCGGCATCGCCGTCTTCGCCCTGGTCGGCGCCGCCGGCGCCCTGGCCGCGCCCTTGGCCGGGCGCATCGCCGACCGCGGCTGGACCCGACCCGCCACCTTCGGCGCCCTGGCCTCGGTCGCCGTCGCCTATGTCATGGCCTGGGCCGGCGGCGCGGCCGGGTCGGTGGTGCTGCTGGCGGCCGCCGGCGTGCTGCTCGACTTCGGGGTGCAGGCCAACATGGTGCTGGGCCAGCGCGCCATCTATGCCC
>NZ_JBQJIK010000107.1:0-23228 GCF_052078665.1 Inquilinus sp. CA228
CCCCCTGGGGGGGGGGGGGGGCCCCGGGCCCCCCCCTGGGCGTCGCCCGATCACAGCCGGACGGCGGGTCAGCCTGACGGCTCCGTCCGCGCCAGGAAATCGATGACGGCGCGGACCGCCGGCAGCTGGCCGCGCCGGGAAGGGGTCAGCAGGGTCGTCCACACCGTGCCGGCCTGCCAGTCCGGGAGGACAGGCGCCAGCGTGCCCGCCGCCCGGGCCTCGGCGGTCATGGTCTCGGGCCCGCAGGCGATGCCCAGCCCCGCAGCGGCCGCCTGCAGCAGCACGACCGATTCATCGGCCACGAAGCTGGACGCCGGAGCGACCTGCGCCTCGCGGCCGTCGCGGTGACGCAGCCGCCAGACCGTGGCCAAGGGGCCGGTCAGCAGCCCGTCATGGTCCTTGAGATCCGCGGGCTCCTGCGGCACGCCGCGGCGCGCCAGATAGTCCGGCGCCGCCACCAGCGTGATGCGCTCGACCGCCATCCGCCGCTGCACCAGCTCGGAATCCGGCAGCGGCGCGAAATGGCTGCGCACCGCGATGTCGAAACCCTCCTGCACCAGGTCGACGAAGCGGTCGGTGACATGTAGCTGCAGCCGGATCTTCGGATAGGCCCGGGCCAGCGCCGGCAGCAGGCCGGACAGCCGGAACTGCGCGGTCGGCACTGAGGCGGTGATCCGCACCGTGCCGCTCGGCTCGGCCAGGCGGCGCCGGACCACGCTTTCGGCCGCCTCCGCCTCGATCATCGCCGCCTGGGCATGGTCGTAGAAGTCGCGCCCCAGCTCGGTCAGCACGAAGCTGCGCGAGGTGCGGTGGATCAGCCGGGCGCCGAGCGCCGCCTCCAGCTCGGCGACGCGCTTGCTGATGGTCGATTTCGGCAGCCCCAGCCGCCGCCCGGCCGCGGCGAAGCCGCCGCTGTCCACGGCCCGGACGAACAGGATCAGGTCATTGAGGTTGAGCACATCCATTGTCCATACGTGTGGACTTTGGGTTCACAGGAGCACGGCTACAGGCCCGAAGTCCATATGGGCATATTCCCGTCGTGACCGAAACACAGGGACCCCCATCATGGAACCGATCCTCTTCTACGGCGTGCCGTCGGGCTGCTCCTTCGGCTCGATCGTGGCGCTGGAATGGCTCGGCGAGCCGTATCGGCTGAGCCGCGTCGAGATGCCAGAGGTGGTGCAGGGCGAGGCCTATCGCCGCCTCAACCCGGTCGGCGAGACGCCGACGCTGATGACCGCGGACGGACGGGTGATCAGCGAGAGCCTGGCGATCCTGAACCATCTCGGCGCCCGCGGGATCGACAAGGGCCTGTCCTTCACCCAGGGCACGCCCGGCTTCGACCGGCTGAACCAAGCGCTGGGCTTCCTGAACACCACCTTCTTCAACGCCTTCAGCCCGCTGTGGTACGCGCTGGAGCACGGCGTCGAAGGCGTGGAGCGCGACGCGCTCAGGGCCTATGGCGCGGCCAAGGTGGCGAGGGCGCATGCCGATCTGGAGACGATGCTCGGCAGCCAGGACTGGCTGCTGGGCGACCGGACCCTGGCCGACGCCTATTTCATCGGCATCGCCCGCTGGACCAAGTATCACGACGTGGTCGACCGCCGCGACTACCCCGGGCTGCAGCGCCTGTTCGAACGGCTGGAGTCCGACCCGGCGGTGCAGTTCGCCCATGCGATCGAGCGTCGTGAAACTGCCCGCGGCACCGGCGGCTTCCGGGGCGAGATCGGCCTGGAGGAGGCGCTGGGCCGGGTGAAGCTGGCGGCCTGACCCGGCCCTCGGTCTCTAGAACGAGTAGGCGTCCATCGCCAGCGCACCCATGGTGACGCTGGCATGGAGCCGGCGGCCGGGCAGGTCGCCGGCCCCGAGGGCGACGAAGAACGGCAGGAAATGCTCGTCCGCCGGGTGGTTCTTCACCGCCTCGGGCGCCAGGCGGCGGTAGTTCAGCAGGTCCTCGGTGCGGCCCTCGTCGACCGCCGCCGCCACCCAGTCGATGAACACCCGGGCCCAGCCGGAGACCGGGGCGTCCGGGCCGCCGCGCCAGTCCAGCGCCCGCAGATTGTGGGTCAGCGAGCCCGAAGCCAGGACCATCACCCCCTCCTCGCGCAAGCCGCGCAGGGCCTGGCCCACCGCGTAGTGATGCGCCGGGTCGAGATGCGGCTGGATCGACAGGGTCGCGACCGGGATGTCGGCCGCCGGATACATCCGGCGCAGCGGCACCCAGGCGCCGTGGTCCAGGCCGCGCTTATCGTCGATCGCGACCGGCAGCCCGGCCGCGGCGATCCGCTCCGCGACGAGGCGCGCCAGGCCGGGCGCGCCGGTGGCCGGGTAGCGGACCTGGTACAGCGGCTCGGGGAAGCCGTGGAAATCGTGGATCGTCTCCGGCTGCTGCACCGCGCCCAGCGTCGGCACCTCGGTCTCGAAATGGGCGGAGGCCAGCAGGATCGCGTCCGGCCGCGGCAGCGACGGCCCGAGCGCGTCGAAGAACCGCCCCGCCGGCTCGTCCGACAGCGCCAGCATCGGCGAGCCGTGGGAGACGAAGAGCGCGGGCATCGTGGTCATGGTCGATCTCCAGGGCGTGACGGCGCAGGACGGCCTCAATCTCCGCCGCTGCTGATATTGGACCTGTTAGCGATTTTGATAATCCGGCGTGACATCAAAAGATTGTTAATCCAGTTTTGACAATCATGGATCGACTCACCACGCTGGACCTGTTCGTGCGGATCGTCGATGCCGGCAGCTTCGCGGCGGGGGCGGAGCAGCTCGGCCTGTCGCGGGCGCTGGCCAGCCGGGCCATCCTGGACCTCGAGACCCGGCTGGGCACCCGCCTGCTGAACCGCACAACCCGCCGGCTGAGCCTGACCGAGGCCGGCGCCGCCTTCTACCGCCGGGCACAGCGCATCACCGCCGACGTCATCGAGGCCGAGGAGGAGGCGACGGCGCTGCACGCCCGGCCACGCGGCCTGCTGCGGGTCAACGCGCCGATGAGCTTCGGCGTGCTGCATGTCGCCCCGGCCCTGGCCGCCTATCTCGAGCGCTATCCCGAGGTCTCGGTCGACCTGACCCTGAACGACCGGGTGGTCGACCTGCTGGAGGACGGGTACGACCTGGCGATCCGCATCGGCCGGCTGGCCGATTCCTCGCTGATCGCCCGCCGCCTCGCCCCTTGCCGCATCCTGCTCTGCGCCGCCCCGTCCTATCTCGCAGCGCACGGCACGCCAACCCATCCCTCCGATCTCGCCCGGCACCGCTGCATCGCCTATGCCTATGGCGGCGACCGCGGCGAATGGGTGCTGACCGGACCGGAGGGCGAGGCGCGCATCCGCATCGGCGCCCGGCTGCAGATCAACAACGGCGACGCCATCCAGGCGGCGATCCGCGAGGGCTACGGCATCGCCCGGCAACCGGACTTCATCGCCGCCCCCGACCTCGCCGCCGGCCGGATGGTCCAGATCCTGCCGGAGTGGCGGCTGCCCGAGATCGGCATCCACGCCGTCTACCCGCCGGCCCGCACCCTGTCGGCCAAGGTCCGCAGCTTCGTCGACTTCATGGCCGAGCGCTTCGCCCGCCCGTCCTGGAGCCTCGACAGCCGCAAGTGAAGCCGGCAGTCTCGCCGCATCCCGCCAGCGAGGCCCGCATGAGCAAGACCGCCGCCGACATCGTCGACTTCGCCGCCGCCCGGTCCGAGGACGCGACCTACCGGCCGGACCCGGCCAAGGTGCTGGGCGGCGATCCGCTGCAGACGGTGCGCAACTTCTACAGCGATCCGACGGGCCAGTTCTCGGCCGGGATCTGGGAAGGCGCGGTCGGCGCCTGGCGCGTCGGCTACACCGAGGAGGAGTTCTGCCACCTGCTGTCCGGCACGGTGGAGCTGATCGATGGCGCCGGCGCCGCCCGCCGCTTCGAGGCCGGGGCCAGCTTCGTCATCCCCGCCGGCTTCGCGGGCACCTGGCGGAACCTGACCCCGGCGCGCAAGCTCTATGTGATCTACGAGCGGAAGGGCTGAGACGCAGCCGGCCGGACCATTGCCTTCCGGCCGATTTCAATATACACTGTCAATATTCGGATTGTTTTATTTGTCGTCGACTATTCGACCGCGAATAGGGATGGAAGCTCCAATCATTTGGAGGAACCGATGCCTGAAATCCATTGGAATAGCTTTGGTTCCCATTGTTGGGCTCGGCATCGGAACGGCCGGCCCGGAACCGAAAAGCCCGAGCGGCACGGGGTCTTCCGGATCGCCCTGGGCGCGCTGGCCGCGCTGGTGCTGCTCCTCCCGATCCGGGCCTGGCCGGCGGGATGGGGCGGCTGGGAGACCCTTGGCGGCATCACCCTGGAAGAGCCGGATTGCGTCTCCTGGGGCAGCAATCGCATCGACTGCTTCGCCCGCGGCACCGACCAGGCGATGTGGCATCGCTGGTGGGATGGCCGCCAATGGGGCGGCTGGGAGAACCTCGGCGGCATCCTGCTCGAACAGCCCGACTGCGTCTCCTGGGGCCCGAACCGCATCGACTGCTTCGCCCGCGGCACCGACCGGGCGATGTGGCATCGCTGGTGGGACGGCGGCCAATGGGGCGGCTGGGAGAATCTCAGCGGCATCCTGCTCGAACAGCCCGACTGCGTCTCCTGGGGGCCGGGCCGTATCGATTGCTTCGCCCGTGGCACCGACCAGGCGATGTGGCATCGCTGGTGGGACGGCTCGCAATGGGGCGGCTGGGAGAACCTCGGCGGCGCCCTGCTCGAACAGCCCGACTGCGTCTCCTGGGGGCCGGGCCGCCTCGACTGTTTCGCCCGCGGCACCGACCAGGCGATGTGGCATCGCTGGTGGGACGGCTCGCAATGGGGTGGCTGGGAGAGTCTCGGCGGCATCCTGCTCGAACAGCCCGACTGCGTCTCCTGGGGGCCCGGCCGCCTCGACTGTTTCGCCCGCGGCACCGACCGGGCGATGTGGCATCGCTGGTGGGACGGCCGCCAATGGGGCGGCTGGGAGAATCTCGGCGGCATCCTGCTCGAACAGCCCGACTGCGTCTCCTGGGGCAGCAACCGCCTCGATTGCTTCGCTCGTGGCACCGACCAGGCGATGTGGCATCGTTGGTGGGACGGCAGCCAATGGGGTGGCTGGGAGTCTCTCGGCGGCGTCCTGCTCGAACAGCCCGACTGCGTCTCCTGGGGGGCGGGCCGCCTCGACTGCTTCGCCCGCGGCACCGACCGGGCGATGTGGCATCGCTGGTGGGATGGCTGGGGATAGGATTGCTGGGTAAGCCAGGGCGGCACGCTCCACGGGTGCCTCCCGCCTCTTCCTGGAGGCGGCAGGCACCGACCGCTTCGCCCGTAGCGGCTCCGCCGGCGGCTTGTCGCAACCGTCAGCCGCGGCCCGGCGATGCCTTCGGACCAGAGCTCGGCTTGCCCGCCGGCAGGCGTTGGCACACAATAACGACATTTTTAGAGGCTAATTTCTGAGGATTATTTTCTGCCGGATGGCAGAGGTGCTGATTTTTTGGAGGGATTTGATGGCCGGAGCGCATTGCAGGAATTCTGCTTTTGATCGTCGGCTTCGATCGGCCGGCAGCCGCCGATTCTCGGTCCTGGGCGCGCTGACCGCGCTGCTGTTCCTGCTCCTCCCCGCCCGGGCCTGGTCGGTGGAATGGGGCAATTGGGAGAGCCTCGGCGGCACCATGCTGGAACACCCCTCCTGCGTGTCCTGGGGCGAGGACCGCATCGACTGCTTTTCCCGCGGCACCGACCAGGCGATGTATCAGCGCTGGTGGGACGGCCGCCAATGGTCCGGCTGGGAGAGCCGGGGCGGCGCCATCACGCAGCAGCCCGACTGCGTCTCCTGGGGGCCGGGCCGCATCGACTGCTTCGCCCGCGGCACCGACCAGGCGATGTGGCATCAGGCCTGGGACGGCCGCCGCTGGAGCGGCTGGGAGAGTCTGGGTGGCGTCATCCTGGAGCAGGCCGACTGCGTCTCCTGGGGTCCGAACCGCATCGACTGCTTCGCCCGCGGCGGCGACCGGGCGATGTATCACCGCTGGTGGGACGGCTCGAATTGGGGCGGCTGGGAGAACCTGGGCGGCATCATCCTGGAGGAGCCGGAATGCGTCGCCTGGGGTCCGAACCGCCTCGACTGCTTCGCCCGCGGCACCGACCGGGCGATGTATCACCGCTGGTGGGACGGCCGGCAGTGGGGCGGCTGGGAAGGTCTGGGCGGCACGATCCTGGAGCAGCCCGCCTGCGTCTCCTGGGGTCCGAACCGCCTCGACTGCTTCGCCCGCGGCAATGACCAGGCGATGTGGCACCGCTGGTGGGACGGCGCGCAGTGGGGCGGCTGGGAGAGCCGGGGCGGCGCCCTCCTGGACCCACCCTCCTGCATCTCCCTGAAGCCGGGCAGCATCGACTGCGTCGCCCGCCACACCGACCGGGCCCTGTGGCACCAGTCCTGGGACGGACGGCAATGGAGCGGCTGGACCCGCCTCGGCGGCACCGCCCTGGACCAACCAGCCTGCGTCGCCTGGAGAGCGGACGCCTTCGACTGCTTCTTCCGCGGCGCCGACCAGGCGCTGTGGCATCGCCAGTGACGATCGCGGATAGGGGTGGGTGCGCCCGCCCCTATTCCGCCAGCGGCTCGTAGAAGGCGGCGGCGAAGCCGGCCAGGTCGCGGGCCGGCACGTTGAAGGGCCGCTTCAGCCGGGCCCGGAAATAGCGCCGCACCAGCTCGTGATAGGTCGGGATCGGCGCCCTGCCCTGGCGGCCGCATTCCCATTCGAACCAGCGCCGGCCGGCGGCGACATGGCCGATCTCGTCGGTGTAGATCCGGTGCAGGATGCGGGCGCTGTCGGCGTCGCCGGCGCGCTCCAGCCGCTCCACCGTCTCCGGTGTCACGTCGAGGCCGCGCGCCTCCAGCACCAGCGGCACCACCGAGAGCCGGCCGAGCAGGTCCTCCGCCGTCTCCTCCGCCGCCTGCCACAGCCCGTCATGCGCCGGCAGGGCGCCGTAGGCGGAGCCGAGCTCGCCGAGCCGCCGCGACAGCAGGCCGTGATGCGTCGCCTCCTCGTCCGCGACCTTGACCCAGTCATCGAAGAATCCCTCCGGCGTCTCCGCCATGGCGAAGCGCGCGATCAGGTCCCAGCTCAGGTCGATCGCGTTCAGCTCGATATGGGCCAGGGCATGCAGCAGGGCGATCCGCCCCGCCTCCCCGCCCAGGCGGCGCTTCGGCATGTCGCCCGGGCGCCGCAGCTCCGGCGCCGCCGGCCGGGCCGGGCGCAGCGATGGGCGGCGCGTGCCCAAGACCGGGATCGCGCGTTGCCGCCAGGCCGCCGCGGCCTGGTGGCTCAGCTCGATCTTGCGCAGCGGGTCCGCCGTCTCCAGCACAGCGATGGCGAGGTCGGTCAGGGCGTCCATGCCCCCTCTTACACCAGGATGGCGCTGCCCCGAAATGCGGGTTGTCCAAGGCGATCGTCTCAGGATTGGGAGGGTCTCGGGATGTCCCCGCTGCGCAACGATGTTATCCTCACGGCCGTCTGCCGGCTTCGCCAGAGGGCGACGGACGCATCATCATTGCCGAAGCCCGAGATTGTCCTGAGATCCTGTTGGCCCGATGCAGCGCCGATCGCATCTGCCCCGCCCCCGCGCGGATGACCGGCCGGTCCCCGCCGCTCCCGTGCCGCGGGCCTGACCGGAGCGCGTGCGCCGGGATGTCCGGATGGTGCCGATGGCTGCCGCTCTCCCGCCGCATCGCGACAGCAGGGGCGGTGCTGCTGGCGCTGGCCGGCCCGGGCCGGGCGCAGGACCAGGACAGCCCGGCGGCGGTCCGGCAGGTGGTGCTGGGGATCATCAGCTACACCCGCTGGCCGGTCGAGCCGCCGCAGCTCCGCCTCTGCGTCATCGGCCCGGCGGACTACGCGGACGACCTGCTGGCCGGCGCCGCCCAGGCCTCAGGCCGGCCGGTCCGGGCGGTCCGCCTGGGGCCTGACGGGTCGCCCGGCGCGGATTGCGACATCGTCTATCTCGGCCGGCTCGGCGACGCCGAGCGGCGGCAGATCTTCGCGCACCTGGCCGGCCGCGCCGTGCTCAGCATCAGCGAGCAGGACGACAGCTGCACGGTCGGCAGCATGGTCTGCCTGCAGGTCCGGGGCGCCGAGGTCTCGTTCCAGATCAACCTCGATTCCGTGGCCCGCAGCGGCGTCCGGGTGAATCCGAAGGTGCTGCAGCTCGGCCGGCGCCGGGAGACACCGTCGTGAGCCGGCGGAACCAGGAGCCTCGGCCGCCGCTGCGGCGCGTGCTGCGGCGGGCACAGCTCGGCGTCGCCCTGCTGGCGGTGACGCTGGCGGGGCTGACCCTGACCGTGGCCGGCTTCGCCGCCCTGCGCGCCTATGCCGGCAGCAACCTGCAGCTGATCGCGGCGTCGATGAGCTACACCGTGGAGGCCGCGGTGGTGTTCAAGGACCGCGCCGCCGCCGAGGAGGCGCTTGGGCTGATCGCCGCCGCCGAGGGCGGCGTGGCCGAGGCCAACGTCTTCGACGCCCGCGGCGCGCTGTTCGCCCATTGGCAGCGCCCGGCCCAGCCGTCCCTGCTCGACCTCGAGCGCCGCCTGGCCGCCTTGGTCTTCGCCTCGCCGGTGCGGCAGCCGATCACCCATGACGGCGCGGAGATCGGGCGGATCGAGCTGCACGGCAGCGCCGCGAGGCTGCTGCGGTTCCTGGCGGTCGGCGTGGCGGTGGTGCTGGTGTGCCTGGCGCTGAGCGCCCTGAGTGCGCTGCTGCTGTCGCGCTATCTGGTGGCCGGCATCGTCGGCCCGCTGCACACGCTGGCGACGGTGGCGCACCGGGTCCGCAGCGAGCGGACCTTCGAACGGCGCGTGCCGCCGGCAGGGATCGCCGAGCTGAACGAGCTGGCCGGCGACTTCAACGCCCTGCTCGGCGAGCTCGAATCCTGGCAGGCCGGGCTGCAGCGCGAGAACGAATCCCTGGCCCACCAGGCCAGCCACGACAGCCTGACCGGCCTGCCGAACCGCGCGATGTTCGAGGCCCGGCTGGGCGTCGCGCTGCAGGAGGCCGAGGCGCTGCACGGCCGGGTGGCGGTGCTGTTCCTGGACAGCGACAACTTCAAGCAGACCAACGACGATCTCGGCCATGCCGCCGGCGATGCGGTGCTGGCCGCCGTCGCCGCCCGGGTGCGGGACCGGCTGCGCAAGACCGACCTGGTGGCGCGGCTGGGCGGCGACGAGTTCGCGGTGCTGCTGGCCCCGGTCGCCGAGATCGCCGACGCGCTGCAGGTCGCCGACGGCATCCTGGCCGGCCTGCAGCAGCCGGTCCGGCTGTCGTCGGGCGACACCGTCACCGCCTCGGTCAGCATCGGCGTCGCCGTGTTCCCCGACCATGCCGGGGACGGCGCGGCGCTGCTGCGCCAGGCCGATGCCGCCATGTATCTCGCCAAACGCCTGCGGCCCGGCGGCCGGCAGCTCGCCGCCGGGCCGGACCTATTGGAACGGGGGACCCATCTTGCATCTCGTCACTAGGCGCACCGCCACCGGGCTGGCCCTCGCCGCCCTGCTCACCGCTCTGGCCGGCTGCCAATCCGGGCTGACGCCGGCGCAGATCGCTCTCCTGAAGCAGCAGGGCTTCGAGCTGACCGGCAATGGCTGGGAGTTCGGCATCTCGAGCAAGCTGCTGTTCGGCACCGACGAGGCGACGCTGGCCCCCGGCCAGCGCGAATCCATCGCCCAGCTGGCGCGGGCCCTGCTGTCGGTCGACATCCACCGGCTGCGGGTCGAGGGCCACACCGACGACTACGGCACGGCGGAGTACAACCAGCAGTTGTCCGAGCGCCGGGCCAAGGCCGTGGCCGAGGCCCTGGTCGCGGCCGGCATCCCCGTCCAGGACCTGCAGGTGGTCGGCATGGGCAAGGGCGCGCCGGTCGAGGACAACCGCTCGGCCGCCGGCCGGCGGGAGAACCGCCGCGTCGCGATCATCGTTTCGAATCAGCAATAGCCGGTCAGGCCGTCCCGGTCATCACCGCGGCGAACTGCTCCATCGCCCAGTCGACCTGGTCGCGGGTGATCACCAAAGGCGGCGCGATGCGGATCGTGTCGCCATGGGTGTCCTTGGCCAGCACGCCGCGCTTCTGCAGCGCCTCGCAGTAGCGGCGGGCGCCGCCGGCCTCCGGATGCAGCTCGACCGCCAGCATCAGGCCGCGGCCCCGCACCTCGCGGATCAGGTTGCTGCGCAGCCCGGCCAGCTCGGCCTGGAAGTAGGCGCCCTGGCGCTCGGCGTTCTCGATCATCTCCTCCTCGACCAGCACCTTCAGCGCGGCCCGGGCGATGGCGCAGGCCAGCGGGTTGCCGCCGAAGGTGCTGCCGTGCTGGCCTGGCTTGAGCACGCCCAGCACCTCGGAGTTCGAGAGCACGGCCGAGACCGGGTAGAAGCCACCGGACAGCGCCTTGCCGACCAGGGTGACGTCGGCCTCGATGCCCTCATGCGCCTCGGCCAGCAGCTTGCCGGTGCGGCCGAGCCCGGTCTGGATCTCGTCCAGGATCAGGGTGACGTTGTGCCGGGTGCACAGCTCGCGCACGGTCTTGAAGTAGCCGGCCGGCGGGATCATCACCCCAGCCTCGCCCTGGATCGGCTCGACCAGGAAGGCGACGGTGTTCGGGGTGATCGCGGCCTCGAAGGCGGCGGCGTCGCCGAAGGGCACGACCTTGAAGCCAGGCGCGAAGGGCCCGAAATTGCCGCGCGCATCCGGGTCGGTCGAGAAGCCGACGATGCCCAGGGTGCGGCCGTGGAAGTTGTTCTCGCAGACGATGATCTCGGCCTGGTTGGCCGGCACGCCCTTGACCTCGTAGCCCCACTTCCGCACCGCTTTGACCGCGGATTCCACCGCCTCGGCGCCGCTGTTCATCGGCAGCACCTTGTGCGAGCCGGTGAGCGCCGCGATCTCGTCGTAGAACAGCGCCAGCTGGTCGTTGCGGAAGGCGCGCGAGGTCAGGGTCAGCTTCTGCGCCTGCTCGACCATCGCCGCCAGGATCTTCGGGTGGCAATGGCCCTGGTTGACCGCGGAATAGGCCGACAGGCAGTCGAGGTAGCGGTTGCCGTCGACATCCCAGACCCAGACGCCCTCGCCGCGCGACAGCACGACGTCGAGCGGCTTGTAGTTGTGGGCGCCGAGGCGGGCTTCGGTCTCGATGAGGATGGTCGCCGATGTGGCCATGGTCCTGCTCCCGTCCTACAGCGCGCCCGAGGCGGCGCGTTCGACCGCCCCGACCCGCTCGATGATCTGCCGCCCGAACAGGCTGGAGACCAGGTCGACCAGCAGCAGGGCGCTCTTGCCGCGGTCGTCGAGGAAGGGGTTCAGCTCGACCACGTCGAGCGACCCGACCAGGCCGCTGTCGTACAGCATCTCCATGATCAGATGCGCCTCGCGATAGGTCGCCCCGCCCGGCACGGTGGTGCCGACGCCCGGCGCGATCGACGGGTCGAGGAAGTCGACATCGAGGCTGACATGCAGCACGCCATTGCGGGCGGCGACCTTGTCGATGATCCGGCGCATCAGCACCGCGACGCCGTATTCGTCGACCAGCCGCATGTCGAACACCTCGACCCCGCGGCGGCGCAGCAACGCCCGCTCCTCGCGGTCGATCGAGCGGGCGCCGAAGATGGTGAGGTTCTGCGGGTCGAGGCGCTCGCGCGGCTCCGGCCCGAACACGTCGTCCAGCCCCGGCTCGCCGCACAGCAGGGCCGCCGACATGCCGTGCATGTTGCCCGACGGCGTGGTCGCCGGCGTGTTGAAGTCGGAATGGGCGTCGAGCCACAGCACGAACAGCTCGCGCCCGGCCTCGCGGCAGTGGCGCAGCACGCCGTTGACCGAGCCCATCGACAGGCTGTGGTCGCCGCCGAGGAAGATCGGCAGCGTGCCCTGGTTCATCAGCGCGTAGGCGCGGTCGCTGAGCACCCGGGACCAGCCCGCGATCTCCGGCAGGAAGCGCATCTGCGGCGTCTCGACGACGGCCGGCAGCGGCTGGGCCGGGGCCAGGTCGCCCTGGTCCTCGACCTCGAAGCCGAGGCCCTGCAGGCTCGGCAGCAGGCCGGCGGTGCGCAGCCCGGCCGGGCCCATCACGGCGCCGCGATGCCCGGCCCCGACCTCGACCGGCGCGCCCACCAGGGCGATGCGCGAGGGGCGATCCTGTCCGCGATCGGTCTGCGTTCCGTCCATGCCTGCCATCCCTGTCGGCGGGGTTGTGAGATCCAATTATCCGCCCGAGAGGGGGTGACATAAAGCCGGCATCTTGGCTATTTTGCTCAGTGGATCGAGCAAATTGACAAGGCGTACTGATCACAATGGACGATCTCGACCACAAGCTGCTGTCGCTGCTGCGGGCCGATGCCCGCACCCCGGTCTCGTCCTTGGCGCCGGCGCTCGGCGTCTCCCGCGCCACGGTGCGGGCGCGGATCGACCGGCTGGTCGACACCGGCGTGATCCAGGGCTTCACCATCGTGGTCAAGGCCGGCAGCCAGCCGAACCCGATCCGCGCCATCACCATGATCGAGGTCGAGGGCCAGGCCGCCGACCGGGTGATGCAGCGGCTGCGCGGCTTCCCCGAGGTGCGGGCGCTGCATTCGACCAATGGCCGCTGGGACATCCTCGCGGAGATCGAGACCGGAACGCTGGAGGCCTTCGACCAGACGCTGCGCCGGATCCGGCAGGTCCAGGGCATCTCGCAGACCGAGACCAGCCTGATGCTGTCCTCGATCCGGACACGGACCGAAGCCGCCTGACGCCGGCGGATTCGCCGCGCATTCATCACGAAACAACTTTGCGCCGGCGGCGTTGAACATGCCGACCCACTCGGCTAGGGATTGCAGCCGACCGATCCACCGCCTCGAGGAAGACGGACGATGAGAATCAGCCCGCGCGTGCACAAGATCCTGTCGAACTACGACAGCGAAAACCCGGCCGTGAAGGCCAAGCTCGCGCAGCTTCTGATGAACGGCCGCCTCGGTGGCACCGGCAAGATGATCATTCTGCCGGTCGACCAGGGGATCGAGCACGGCCCCGCCCGCAGCTTCGCCGTCAACCCCGGCGGCTACGACCCGTTCTACCATCACCAGCTGGCGATCGATGCCGGGCTGAACGCCTATGCGGCGCCGCTGGGGCAGCTCGAGGTCTCGACCGGCAAGCTGTACGGCCAGGTCCCGACCATCCTCAAGCTGAACCATTCGAACAGCCTGTCTCGCCTGAAGGAAGACGCCGACCAGGCGATCTTCGGCTCGGTCGAGGATGCGCTGCGGCTGGGCTGCACCGCCATCGGCTTCACCATCTATCCCGGCTCGGACCAGGGGCTGGAGCAGATGGAGGAGATCGCCGAGCTGATCCGCGAGGCCAAGGCGGTCGGCCTGCCGACCGTGCTGTGGTCCTATCCGCGTGGCGGCGCCATCACCAAGGACGGTGAGACCGCGATCGACGTGGTGGCCTATGCCGCGCATCTCGCCAGCCAGCTCGGCGCCCATGTCATCAAGGTGAAGCTGCCGACCGACTTCATCGAGCAGAAGGAAGCCAAGAAGGAGTTCGACGGCGCCAGGATCGCGATCGGCACCCAGGCCGAGCGCGTCGCCGAGGTCATGCGCTCCTGCTTCGCCGGCCGCCGCATCGTCGTGTTCTCCGGCGGCGCCGCCAAGGACACCGCCTCGGTGCTGGACGACGCCCGCGCCATCCGCGATGGTGGCGGCAACGGCTCGATCATCGGCCGCAACTGCTTCCGCCGGCCGCGGGACGAGGCGCTTGAGCTGCTGGATACCCTGGTCCGCATCTTCCAGGGCAAGGAATAGACCCTGACCGACTCCCGCCTCTACATCACGATCCCGCCGGAGCTCGATCCGGCGGTGTTCGCGGCCGCCCTCGGCGCCGGCGATGTCGCCTGCGTCGAGATGGCGGTGCCCGCCGACCCGGCCGCGGCCAAGGCCGCGGTCGAGCGGCTGCGCGTCGTCGCGCAGGAGGGCGGCGTCGCCTTCCTGCTGCGCGACGACGCGGCGCTGGCGGCCCGGTCGGGCTGCGACGGCGTCGTGGTCGGCCCCGGCGCCTATGCCGCGGCGCGCAAGGCCGTGGGCGCCCAGGCGATCGTCGGCGTCACGGTCGGCACCAGCCGGCACGAGGCGATGGAAGCCGGCGAGGCCGGCGCCGACTTCATCGGCTTCGACGACGATGCCGAGATCGTGTCCTGGTGGACCGAGATGATGGAAGTGCCCTGCGTCGCCGCCCTCCCCGACGCCGATTTCCGGCGCGTGGCGGCGGAAGGCTGGGCCGATCCTCAGACGGCCGCCGCGGCGATCCGCAGCCTGGGCTGACGGCCGCCCGCCGGCTGGACGGCGATCGGCAATCGTGCATTGCTGTCGGTGTCGGCAACCTGAAATGGGCAGGACATGCAGCTGACCGTGCCGGACGCGGTTCAGGCCAAGTGGCAGGGCATCGTCGACATCATGGCGCAGATTGCCGGTGTCCCCGCCGGGCTGATCATGCGCATCGTCGGGGACGAGATCGAGGTCTTCGTCGCCAGCCGGACCGAGGGCAACCCGTACCACCCGGGCGAGTCCGAGACCCTCCCCGGCTCCGGCCTCTATTGCGAGACGGTGATCCGCAGCCAGAACCAGCTCCTGGTCCCGGACGCGGTGGCCGACCCGCTGTGGCGCAGCAACCCCGATGTCGCGCGCAACATGGTGTCCTATCTCGGCTATCCGATCTCGTGGCCGGACCGGACGCCGTTCGGCACCATCTGCCTGCTGGACGACAGGCACAACGTCTACACCGAGTTCTACAAGACCCTGGTCCTGCAGTTCCGCGGGATCATCGAAAGCCATCTCGAGCTGATCTATGCCGAGGCCCAGCTGGCGACGGTCAACCAGCGGATGCAGCTGGCCGCCCAGGCCGGCGGCATCGGCGTCTGGGAGTACGACTTCACCCGCGGCCAGTATGTCTGGGACCAGCGGATGCACGAGCTGTACCAGATCGGCACCGGGCCGTTCCGCCGCGGCGTCGCGCCGGGCGAGTTCGGCGGCAGCCATGAGGACTGGCTGGCCCTGCTGCACCCCGACGACATCGGCAACATCGCCCGGGAGGGCGAGGTCGATCCCCTCGACCCGACGCCGATCGCCTGCGACTTCCGGATCCGCCGGCCGTCCGGCGAGGAGCGCCACCTGCGGGCGCTGTCGCGGCTGATCGCCCGGCCTGACGGCTCGCTGGAGCGGATCGTCGGGGTCAACTGGGACATCACTGAGCAGACCCGGCTGACCGAGGCGCTGTCCGCCGAGAAGGAGCGGCTGCGGATCACCCTGAGCTCGATCGGCGACGCCGTGATCTGCACCGACGCCGAGGCCCGCGTGACCTTCCTGAACCCGGTCGCCGAGCGCCTGACCGGCTGGCTGCAGGCGGAGGCGCTGGACCGGCCCGTGACCGAGGTGTTCCGGCTGGCCGGTGAAGGCGGCGTCGCGCCCGACCCGGTGCGGCGCTGCCTCGACCGCGGCGAGCCGTTCTATCTCGAGGACGAGGTGACGCTGACCAGCCGCAGCGGCGAGGCGCGCCACATCCGCGATTCCGCCGCGCCGGTGCGGACCGCGGCCGGCGAGGTGATCGGCGCGGTGCTGGTATTCCAGGACGTCACCAAGGCCCGCGCCCTGCAGCGGGAACTGGCGCATTCGGCGCTGCACGACCCGCTGACCGGCCTGCCCAACCGCACCGCCTTCGAGCAGCGGCTGCAGCAGGCCTGGGACCAGGCGCGCGACCAGCACCGCCGGCACGTGCTGTGCTTCCTCGACCTCGACCGGTTCAAGGCGGTCAACGACAGCGCCGGCCATGCCGCCGGCGACGCACTGCTGCGCGAGGTCGCCGGGCTGATCCGCAACGCCGCCCGGATCGGCGACTTCGCGGCCCGGCTCGGCGGCGACGAATTCGCCCTGCTGCTGGAGGATTGCGCCACGCCAGACGCCGAGACGGTGGTGCGCGAGCTGATCGGCGCGCTGGAGGGCCTGCGCTTCCCCTGGGACGGCCGGATCCACACCATCGGCGGCAGCGCCGGGCTGGCCGCGATCACCGAGGCATCGCCCCGCCCGGCCGAGCTGTTGACCCAGGCCGACGCCGCCTGCTACGCGGCCAAGGCCGCCGGCCGCTGCCGCGTACTGGTCTATGAAGGCCAGGACGGCGTGGCCCCGGCGCTGCCGCGCCAGGTGCTCGGCGCCACCGGCCTGCGCCGGGCCATCGACACCGACCGCTTCCGCCTGTTCGCGCAGGAGCTGCGCGACCTGCGCCCCGGCGACGGCACCCGGCATTTCGAGCTGCTGCTGCGGCTGGAGGACGGCAGCGGCTCGGTGTTCGAGCCGGGCGGCTTCATCCCGGCGGCCGAGCGCTACGACCTGATGGTGGCGCTCGACCACTGGGTGATCCGCACCGCTTTGTCCCGCTACGGCGAGCGGATCCGCGACGGCAACCTGTCGATCGGCCTGAACCTGTCCGCCCACAGCCTGCAGGACGCCCGGCTGTGGCCGTTCGTGCAGGAGCGGCTCCGCGCCTCGCCTCTGTCCGCGCTCCGGGTCCATTTCGAGATCACCGAGACGGCGCTGATCAACAACCTGTCGGCGGCGTCGCAGTTCGTGGCCAAGGCGCGGTCGGCCGGCTGCGGCATCACCCTGGACGATTTCGGCACCGGCATCAGCTCCTTCACCTATCTGCGGCAGGTGCCGGTGGACGGGCTGAAGATCGACGGCAGCCTGATCCGGCGGATCAAGGGCAGCCCGGTCGACCACGCGATCGTGCGGTCGATCAACGAGATCGGCCACGGCCTCGGCGCCCGGACCGTGGCCGAGTCGGTGGAGGATGCCGAGACGCTGCGGATGGTGCAGGAGCTCGGCATCGACCGCGCCCAGGGCTACGCGGTCGGCCCGGTGCTCCCTCTGGACCAGGTGATCTGAGTCCCTTTGCCGCCGATAATGACGTCGTATATACTTCCTCAGTATCCATTGCGCGCGAGATCCCGGCCATGCCGAAAGAAGCCGTGTTCACGATGAAGCTCGAAGCGGAGCTCCGCGACGCCTTCATGTCCGAGGTCGAGGCAACCCACCGGCCGGCGTCGCAGGTGGTGCGGGAGCTGATGCGCGAGTTCATCCAGCGCCGACGCGAGGAACGCGAATACGACGAGTTCCTGCGCCGCAAGGTCGAGATTGCACGATCGTCGATGCGGGCCGGCCGAGGCCGATCGAATGAGGTCGTCGAAGCCGAATTCGCCGCCCAGCGTGCGGAACTCCAGCGCGAGGCCGACGAGACCGACGCGTGAAGGTCATCTGGACCCCGGAAGCCGAGCAGGATCGGACCGACATTCGGGATCATATCGCCGCTGACAATCGGTCGGCGGCGATCCGGATGGACCGGCTTTTCGGCGACGCAGCGGCAAGGCTGGCGAATTTCCCAATGCTCGGCCGCCCTGGGAAGATCCCCGGCACACGCGAGTTGATCCCGCACGAGAACCACCGCCTCGTATACGAAGTCCAGGAAGACACTGTGTGGATCCTGGCCCTGATCCATACCGCTCGCCAATGGCCACCGACGACGGATTGATAGCCGGGCCTTTGAGATTGACTCTCCGGCCTCGTCATCGTCATCGCGAGAACTCCGGCCGTGCCCCTTCGGGCTCGCCATGATGTGGCCGAGGGAGGTATGTCGACTCTTCCGGCGATGGCACGATACACGCCATGAATAGTACAAAACAAGAACATTCAAGTCAAGAGAAAGCGCCGGACGGGGCCGATCGAGCGGAGGGAAAGGACACTCACCCAGAGCCGCTTCGCGCCTCCGACCTCTCCCGCAAGCCCTGCGGGAGAGGCAATACGTTCGCGCCGGAGGGGTCCCCCCCTACTTCACCACCTTCAGCGGCTGCCCGGTGCGGCCGCGGCGGACCGTGGCGGCGACGGGTTCGGCCGCCGCCACCTCGGCGGCGAAGACCTCGCGCATCCGGTCAAGGCGCAGCTTGACCTCGCCGGTCACTGGGCCGGCGGCGGAGGCGGCCGTCTCGATCACGGCGAAAGCGCCGTCGCGGGTCTCGGCATCGTCCGGCAGCAGGTCCGGCAAGGCGGTCATCGCCTCCTCCGGCAGCCAGCGCAGGATCAGGTACTGCTGGCGCATCGCCGCCTTGAACTCGGCCAGCGAGGCCCAGTGCCCCGGCAGCCGGTCGGCGTAGAGCTGGCGCAGCGTGGCGAAGCCGCGCTCGTCCACCGCCCGCATCGGCCAGATCACGTACAGGATGGCGCGCAGCACGGCGGCGTGGATGTCGCCCTCGGCGACCTTGTCGCGCAGCGCCTCGCGCTCCTCCTCCGGCTCGTTCCGGCGCGGCGGCCGGCGCTGGGCCAGGGTCTCGTCGCCGATGCCCAACGCCGCCTGCAGCACCGGGTTGCCGTAGATCGCGTAGAAGCTGCTCTCGATCCAGCGGTCGCGCAGGTCGCGCCAGCCGTCCAGCGCGGTGACGATCTGGCTCGACACCAGGTCCTGGAAGGCCAGGAACGGGTTGTCCGGCGCCGCCGGGCGGCGGTTCGCGCGGACATGCTCGGCCGCCATCGCCAACGGCAGCACCGCCGGGTTGCGGTTCGAGAACAGCGAGTACTGCAGCCGCATCGGGCTCAGCCGCCGCCCCAGCTCCGCCGCCGGCTCATTGGCCATGGCCTTGACCAGCGGCCGGGCGGTCGAGGTGTAGAGCGCGCGGTTGATCTCGGACACCCGCGCCGCGGTGGCGAAGGCCATGTCCTCCTCCGCCGTGTTGATGCCCAGCGCGCGCAGGTGGTTGATGCTGCGCGCCTCGAACCGCACCACATGGTCGCCGCGGATCAGCGCGGCATTCGGGTCGTCGGCCTGCTTCTCGACGATCACCGCCTCGTACAGGCCGGGCGCCAGCGTGTCGATCAGGTCGATGTTCTGGATGAACTCGTTGTGCTCCTTCGCCGCGACGCGGCCGGAGACGAAGATGCCGAGATGGCCGATGTCGTCATGGATGGCGTAGATGATGGTCTGGCCATTGGCGACGATGTCGTCGGTCGAGTCGTACAGGTCGAGGATCCAGCCCAGCGCCTGCTGCGGCGGGGTGATGTTGTCGCCCTGCGAGCAGAACACCACGATCGGCGAGGTGATGTTGCGCAGGTCGATCGGCGTGCCGCTCGACGTCTTGAGCCGCCCGGCCGTCAGCTTGTCGCCGACGAACAGGTCCTCGGTGATGGTCTCGATCTCGTTGGCGTTGAGCTGGACGTAGCCGCCCCACCATTTCTCGAAGCTGAGATAGCGCGCCACTTCGGTGTCGACCTTGCTGTACAGGTTGTACTGCTTGGACCACAGCGTGTTGGACGGGTTCAGGCTCTCGAAGTTCTGCACCAGATGGGCGCCGTCATAGCGGCCGTTGCCCATGTCGCTGGCCAGCGCCGCCGGCCAGCCGCCGCCGGCGAGGCCGCCGAGATAGCGCATCGGGTTCTTGCCGCGCGGCCCGTCCCAGTAGGACAGCGGCGCACCGGCCAGGATCATCGGCCCGACGATGCCGGGCTTGACCGCGGCCAGCATCGCCAGCGCCCAGCCGGCCTGGCAGTTGCCCATGACGCAGGGCTTGCCCTCGGCCTTCGGGTGGCGCTCGGCGACGATGCGCAGGAACTCGGCCTGCGCCCGGCCGATATCCTCCAGCGTCTGGCCGGCCACCGGCACCGGCAGGAAGCCGATGAAGTAGCAGGGATGGCCGGCGCGCAGGGCCCGGCCGATCTGGCTTTCCGGCTTCATGCCGCCGATGCCCGGGCCGTGGCCGGCGCGCGGGTCGACGACGACGAAGGGCCGCTTGTCCGGGTCGACCGTCACGCCTTCGGGCGGCACGATCCGCACCAGCATGTAGTTGCAGGGCCGCTCCAGGGTGCGGCCGTCGAGGAGCACCTCGAACTCATAGGACAGCACATGCGGCGTCGGGTCGGCCGCATGTGTCAGATACTGGTTGCCGCGCTGGCGCATCACGTCCCAGAACAGCACGCTGCGCTGCGCCGCATCGACCCAGTATTCGACGGCAGACGCCCAAGGCGCGGCCCAGGCGGCGCTGAGCGCGACGCTCCGGTCGGCGGTACCCGTCATGTTCACCCGTCCTCTTCCATCGACCGCGGACAACGGTCCGCGGCGGGGCGTTCTGCCCTCATGATAGAACTGGGGGGCCATACCCCGTCATTCCACCTTTGGTCGGACAATACACCAGATCCGTTCGTTTACATACGGTCCGGAATTTCGATTCCGAGCAGGTCCAGCACCTGCTCCAGCTGTCGCAGCGTCAGCGCCGCCAGGCCGAGCCAGGAGGCCCGCCGCGCCGCATCCGGCTCGCTCAGCACATGGCAGGAATCGTAGAAGCGGCTGAACTCCCGCGCCAGGGCGTAGGCGAAGTCGCACAGCTCGTTCGGCGCCCGCTTGTCATAGGCGTTGCGCACCGCGTCGGGCAGTTGCCCGAGCTGCAGCATCAGCGCCCGGTCGGCCTCGTTCGCCGCCGGCAGGATCGCGCCGGGCGCGTCGCCCTGCCCGTCCGCCCGGCGCAGCAGCGACTTGGCGCGCACCGCCGCATATTGCAGGTAAGGGCCGGTCTTGCCCTCGAAGCGCAGCATGCGGTCGAGGTCGAAGACGTAGTCCGAGGACGGGTTGTTCGACAGGTCGGCGAACTTCACCGCGGCGATGCCGACCCGGCGGGCGATCTCGCGCCGCTCCTCCTCCGGATAGCCCTCGGCCAGATGCGCCTCCTCCAGCCGCTTCAGGCCGATCTCGGTGGCGGTGTCCAGCAGGTCGTACAGCTTCATCACGCCGCCGGCGCGGGTCCGGAACGGCTTGCCGTCCGGCCCGTTCATGGTGCCGTAGCCGAGATGCTCCAGGTCGGACCGGTGGTTCAGCCCGGCCTTGCGGGCGGCGCGGAACACCTGCTCGAAATGCAGCGACTGGCGCCGGTCGACGACGTAGAGGCCGAGCGCCGGATCGAGCGACTGCCGCCGGTCGACGATGGTGGCCAGGTCGGTGGTGCCGTAGGTGAAGGCGCCGTCCGACTTGACCAGGATCAGCGGCGGCATCTCCTTCCGGTCGCCCTCCTCGGCGACGCGGATGATGACGGCGCCGTCATCGGTCTCGGCCAGGCCCCGGGCCTTGAGGTCCTCGACCATCGGCTCGATCAGGTCGTGGACCGCGGCCTCGCCCTTCCACAGGTCGAACTGCACCCCCAGCGCGTCGAATTCGCGCTGCATGCCGGCGATCGAGACGTCGATGAAATGCTGCCACAGCGCCCGGTAGCCGGGCCGGCCGGCCTGCAGCTCCGCGGTCGCCTTGCGGCTCTCCTCCATCCGCTCCGGATCGGCCTTCGAGGCCTGGGAGGCGGCGGGATACAGGACCTCGAGGTCCTCCATCGTCACCGGGCTGGCGTTCGGATACGGGCCGGTGAAGTCCGGGTCGAAATAGGGCAGGTCCGGCTGCCGGCGGGCGATCTCGCTGATCACCATGCCCATCGGCGTGCCCCAGTCGCCCATATGCACGTCGCCGATCGCCTCGTCGCCGGCGAACAGGAACAGCCGGCGCAGGCTGTCGCCGATGATCGACGCCCGCAGGTGGCCGACATGCATCGGCTTGGCGATGTTCGGCCCGCCATAGTCCAGCACCACCCGGCGCGCCGGGCTGGTCTTCGGCACGCCCATCCGCTCGTCCCGCGCCTGGGCGTCGACATGGCCGGCGAGGACGGTGTCGGTCAGCGACAGGTTGATGAAGCCAGGGCCGGCCAGCGACACGCTCGCGAATTGCGGGTCCGCCGCCAGCCGGTCGGCCACGCGCTGGGCGATCTCGCGCGGATTGGCGCGCGCCTGCTTCGCCGCCGGCAGGGCGCCGTTGCACTGGAACTGGCCGAGATCCGGCCGATTCGAGACGATGACATGGCCGAACTGGGGCGGCAGCCCCTCCGCGGCGAAGGCGGCGGCGACGGTTTCGGTCAGCTTCGAGGCGAGCGAGGACATAGGGCAGGCTTGCTTCCGGGGTTGCCCGCGGTTTTTAGGAGGCGGGCGCGTCCGAGGCAAGGCCGCCGGCGGTCAGGCGCCCCATGCTTGCATTGATCCGCTGCATCAGCGCCGTCTTCACGGCGCCGACATCGGCGGTGGCGACGGCGGCCGTGACCGTCAGCTCCACCACCCCGGCGCCGGGCTTGGACAGGTCGACCAGCTTCGACACGGCGACGCTCGGCTCCGCCCCCGGCGCCAGGCGCGGGTCGGCCTTCAGCGCGGCGACGATGTCGCGGGCCAGATCCTCGCCCGCCGGGCCGGCCGGTGCCGGGAAGGTCAGCTCCATCTTCGCCAGGCCGGGATAGGTCGAGGTGTTGACGATGGCGGCGCCCCAGACCGAGCCGTTCGGCAGCAGCACCTGGACATTCGCCGGCGTCACCAGCTCGGTCATGAACAGCGACAGCGACCGGACCGTGCCGGCCTTGCCCGCGACCTCGACCGCGTCGCCGATCTTGAACGGCCGGAAGATCAGCAGCATCACCCCGGCCGCCAGGTTGGACAGGGTGCCCTGCAGCGCCAGGCCGATGGCCAGCGAGGCGGCGCCCAGCACCGCCACCAGGCTGGTGGTCTGGATGCCGAAGATCTGCAGCACGGCGATGACGACGACCGCCAGCACCAGGTAGCGCATCAGCGACGCCAGGAAGTCGGCGATGGTCGGGTCGACATGCCGGCTGCGGCCGGCGAGGCGCAGCAGCCAGCGCTCGATGAAGCGCGCCAGCCACCAGCCGAGGCCGAGCAGCACAAAGGCATAAAGCGCGTTGAGGCCGTAGAAGGCGAACAGCGCCCACAGATTGTCGAAATTGATCATCGGCGGTCCGGATGCGGTGTCGGCGAAGGCCGCCCGCGATGGGGCGGGCGTCATTTCGCTAACACGCCGCGGCGGGGATCGATCCCGTCCCCTCACCCTCCCGTCGCCAACGCGACGGGCCCCGCCCTCTCCCCGAGAAGAGGGAAAAAGGGTACGGCGCTCCGACAACTCTCCCGCGAGGAGAGGTCGAAATCGCGCAGCGATTTCGGGTGAGGGGGTGGCTCCGGCCCGTCCGACCGGTCCGGTCACCCGGTGTCGGGTTCTTCCGGATCGTCGAGCCAGAGATAGGGGTCGATGCCGAGGGAGCGGGAGAGTCGTTCGGCGATGCTGAAAATGGTCTCGGTGTCGAACCATCCGACCAC
>NZ_JBQJIK010000108.1:0-21658 GCF_052078665.1 Inquilinus sp. CA228
GCGGTCGACGGCGGCGAGGATGCGGCCATGGGTGGCGTCGAACACCACCGGATCCTCCACCCGAACCGCCACCAGGTCGTCGATGTCGAAGAAGCGGCGGTAGTTGATCTCGGCCGCGGCCACCCGCCAATGGGCCAGGCGGTAATGCTGCCGCTCCAGGATCTCGTGCAGCGCTTCCGGGCCCAGGCTCTCGTCGATCGCCGCCACCGTGCCGGCGGCGACCGGCAGGGCGTGGCCGGGGATCGCGACGACGGGCCGGCCGGTGGCAGGATCGCGGGCGAGCCGGATGTCCCCGGCACGCAGCGCCTCGCCATAGCGCCGGCCGAGGATCGGCAGCAGCACCCGGCCGGGATTCGCCGGCGCGTCCCAGTCGATGTCGAACACGACGGCGTGCGGGCTGGCCCTGCCGTGCTCCAGCAGGTCGCGCCACCAGGGGTTGTCCGGGCTGGCCGCCATGTGGTTCGGCACGATGTCGAGGATCAGGCCGAGGCCGTGGGAGCGCAGCGCCTCGGCGAAGCGCTCGAAGCCGGGCTCGCCGCCGCGGTCCGGATCGATCCGGGTCGGGTCGATGACGTCGTAGCCATGGGCCGAGCCGGGCCGGGCGGCCAGCAGCGGCGAGGCGTAGACATGGCTGATGCCGAGCCGGGCGAGATAGGGCAGGGCGGCGCGGGCGTCGTCCAGCGTGAAGCCGGCATGGATCTGCAGTCGGGCGGTGGCGCGGGGCGGGATCATGCCGGCGGCTCCAGCGCCACGATCGTGCCCCAGCCCTCGACGCCGTCGGCCAGGGCGGCGGCGAGGCCGGGAGCGCTCTCGAACAGGATCTCGCCGGCCGGCGCCTCCCAGGCGGGTCCCAGGTCCGGCGCCAGATGGGCGACGATGCGCAGCCAGCCGCCGCCCCGCAGCATCCAGGCGACATCCAGCATCCGGCCGCGGCTGCGGTCGATGCCCGGGCCGATCCGCCGCGGCGCCAGCAGCGGCACCACCCTTTGCTGCCGCAGCTGCAGCAGCCGGCGCACCAGCTCCAGCCGGCCGGCGGCCTCGCCGTCATCGGGCTGCTGCAGCACGGCGGCCTCGAAGGTGGCGGGGTCGAGCGCGTCGGGCAGGGCCGCGTCGGCGAAGCCGGCGAAGGACGCGAACTCCTCGCGCCGGCCGCGGCGCACCGCGTCGGCCAGCTCGCCCTCGAAGTCGCAGAAGAAGGGGAAGGGCTGGCGGCTGCCCCATTCCTCGCCCATGAACAGCAGCGGGATCTGCGGCGCCAGCAGCAGCACCGCGGTCATCGCCTCGACCGCCGCCGGCTCGGCCAGGGCGGTCAGCCGGTCGCCGCGGGCGCGGTTGCCGATCTGGTCGTGGTTCTGCAGGAAGCTGACGAAGGCGGTCGGCGGCAGGTGCGCGCTGGGCTCGCCGCGCGGGGCCCGGCGCCGCTCCGACCAGTCGCCCTGGTAGACGAAGCCCTCGGCCAGGGCCCGCCCCAGCCGCGCCACCGGGGCGTCGGCATAGTCGGCATAGTAGCCGTCGGCCTCGCCGGTCAGGGCGACATGGGCGGCGTGGTGGACGTCGTCGTTCCACTGCGCGTCGTAGCGCCCCGCGGGGCCGGGCGTGCCGGACAGCCGCCGCGCCTCGTTGCGGTCGTTCTCCAGCACCAGGTGGATGTGCCGGTCGGGGAAGGCGGTGCGGACGGCGTCGGCGATCTCGGTCAGGATGTCCGGTCGGCCGTCGTCCCGGATCGCGTGCACCGCGTCGAGGCGCAGCCCGTCGAAGCGGAACTCCTCCAGCCAATAGAGCGCGTTGTGGCGGAAGAAGGCGCGCACCTGCTGCCGGCGGAAGTCGATCGCCGGGCCCCAGGGCGTGGGCCGGCCCGCATCGAAGAAGGATTTGGCGTAGAGCGGCAGGAAGTTCCCGGCCGGGCCGAAATGATTGTAGACGACGTCCAGCAGCACCATCAGTCCGCGCTGATGCGCCGCGTCGACCAGGCGCTTGAGATCGTCCGGCGGGCCGTAGATCGAGGCCGGGGCGAAGGGCAGCACGCCGTCATAGCCCCAGCCGCGCGACCCGGGGAAATCGGCAACCGGCATCAGCTCGAGGACGGTGACGCCGAGCTCGGCGAGGTGGTCCAGCCGCCGCTCCACCGCTGCGAAGCCGCCGGGCCGGCCGATGGCGCCGCAATGCAGCTCGTAGATCACCGCCTCGTGCCAGGGCCGGCCGCGCCAGCCCGTGGCCTGCCAGTCATAGGCCCGCGGGTCGCAGACCAGGGACGGGCCGAAGGGGCCGCCTTGCTGGGCGCGCGAGGCCGGGTCCGGCACCGCGGTGCCGTCGGCCAGGCGGTAGCGGTAGGGCGTGCCCGCCGGCGCGCCCGCCACGATGCGGCCGAACCAGCCGTCGTCCAGCGGCTCCAGCGGCAGGGGCGCGCCGTCCTGGCCGAGCAGCAGGGTCACCGCCTCGGCGTCGGGCGCCCACAGGCGGAAGCGGGTGGCGCCGTCCGGGCGCAGCTCGGCGCCGAAGGGCATGGCATGGGCGGTGCGCTCGGGCTGCGGCGCCGGCGCGGCGCGGGCGGCGGCCGGCGGGGTCATCGCCCGCCCTCCGGCCGCAGGACCGGAATCCGGTCAGCCCCGCTTCGGTGCGCCATCGGGGTCCAACTCCTCCGCCCCTTCCGGAGCGCTCCCGGTGCCCGTGCCTTCATCCGCCAGGATCTCCGCCTCGGCCTGTGCCCAATGCTGCTGCTGCCCGCCTTCGGGCCGGCCCAGCGCCTCCCAGATCTCATAGGCGCGGCGCCGGATCTGCTCGTCGCGATCGTCGCTCATCCACCACTCCTGCTTCAGTATTAGAGCCATTATGATCTTTTCCTCCGGACCTGCACTGCGATTCGCCTCAACAAATGTGAATGTTTTGTAAATTGAAATGATCTTTCTTCCGGATCAGACTCTGATATTCACGTAACATTCATGCATAAATTTATTGTCAGGCAAAAGAAATCGCTCCGTCTTCCACCGAAGTATTCCTTCCTGTCTACGGCGGGGCGCACCGGGACGGCTGCGCCCGCTTGTCTCGGGAACTCGCCAAGCCGGTCGCGGCGGAAACGCGCCCGCATCACAGCCTCATCAGCGTCAATAGCGGCGGCGCGGTCCGGTTCCGGCCCGCTCGACGATTATTTTCAAGCTGGGAAAAGAGTCTTTCCAGGGTCGCAACGATTGCGGCATGATCGCCCTCCGCGATGCCCGCTTGACGGGCGGAGAGGGGAATTGGTAACGTTCCCACACAACCTGTCCGAGAGGCAGGGCAATTTTCCACCCGGGAGACGCCCTTGAACGGCAAGCGCCAGCCAACGATCATCGATGTCGCCCGCCTGTCCGGCGTGTCGAAGACGACGGTGGCACGGGTGCTGTCCGGCGTCGGCGCGGTCCATTCCGAGACCCGCCAGCGGGTGGAGGAGGCGGTCCGCCAGTCCGGCTACGAGCGCAACCACCTGGCCTTCGGCCTGCGCACCGGCCGCAGCCGCATGATGGGCCTGGTCATCCCCGACATCTCCAACCCGTTCTGGGCCGACCTCGCCCGCGGCGCCCAGGACCAGGCCGAGGCGGAGAAGCGGTCGCTGCTGATCTTCAGCTCGGACTGGGATGTGGAGCGCGAGCGCCGGCACCTGCAGGTGCTGCGCCAGGCCCGGGTCGACGGCATCATCCTGAACCCGGCGACCGACGACCGCGGCCTGCTGCGCCAGACCGAGGCGCCGGTGGTGGTGGTCGGCTCCTCCGGCGAGCGCTTCCCCGAATTCTCCAGCGTGCGCAGCGACGTCGCCCAGGGCGTGCGCCTGGCGCTCGACTACCTGATCGCCGCCGGGCATCGCCACATCGGCCTGATCAACGGCCGCGACCGGCGCGTCGCCCGCACCCGTTTCGTCACCGAGGCGCAGGCGCATTGGCAGCGCCACGGCTTCGATCCCGAATCCCTGCCGATGGACGAGGGCGACTACACCGCGGACTCCGGCCAGGCGGCGACGCGCCGGCTGATCGAGCGCGAGGGCCGGCGGATGACCGCGATCTTCGCCGCCAACGACCTGATGGCGGTCGGCGCCATCCTGGCCGCCCGCGCCGCCGGCCTGGCCTGCCCGCGCGACATCTCGATCATGGGCATGGACGGGGTCGAGGCCGGGGGCTTCACCGATCCCGGCCTGACCACGGTCGACAAGCCGCGCTACGACATGGGCGTCCACGCGATGCGCCTGCTGCAGGCCGAGATCGACGGCGAGGCCGAGATCGTGCACACGGTGCTGCCCTGCCGGGTGGTCGAGCGCGCCTCGGTCGCCGCCCCGCTGCCGGCCGCCCTCGGCAGCGTCCGGCCTCCGGCCTTGCGCGGCGTGCGGAAGAAGAGCGCCTGACATGACCGGCCTCGATCACAGCTCTCCGGCCGCGATCCCGGCTGTTCGTGGGAACGTTCCCAAAGTTGCCCGCCAGTCCGGCCTGCGGCGGGTCTGGCGCTGGCGCGGCTACTATCTGATGCTGCTGCCGGGCCTGCTGTATTTCGTGGTCTTCCACTATTTGCCGATCTGGCAGGCCAAGCTGGCGTTCCAGGACTATCGCATCATCGGCCCCAGCCTCTGGGTCGGGCTGAAGCATTTCCGGGCGCTGTTCGAGAGCCCGGTGTTCTACCAGGTGCTGTGGAACACGGTGCTGATCAGCGCCATGAAGCTGGTCATCCTGTTCCCGGTGCCGGTGATCGTGGCCCTGCTGGTCAACGAGGTGCAGGGCCCGCGCTACCGCCGCTTCGTGCAGTCGGCCATCTATCTGCCGCATTTCCTGTCCTGGATCGTCATCGCCGGCGTCTTCATCGCGGTGCTGTCGCCGACCGACGGCACGGTCAACGACATCCTGGGCCTGTTCGGCTTCGCCCCGGTGTCGTTCATGACCTCGGAGGGCTCGATCCTCTGGGTCCTGGTCTTCTCCGAGATGTGGCGCAGCGCCGGCTGGGATTCGCTGCTGTTCCTCGCCGCGGTGATGGCGATCGACCCGCAGCTCTACGACGCCGCGACGATCGACGGCGCCGGCCGCTGGCGCAAGATCTGGAACGTCACCTTGCCGGCCCTGGTGCCGACCATGGCGACGGTGTTCATCCTCAATCTCGGCGCCTTCATGAGCGCCGGCTTCGACCAGGTGTTCAACTTCTCCAACGATGCGATCCGCGACCGGATCGACATCCTCGACACCTATGTCTACCGCATGGGCCTGGTCGGCGGCGAATACGCCTATGCCACCGCCGCCGGGGTGTTCAAGGCGGTGATCGGCATGGCCATGATCCTGGCCGCCCATTTCGTCGCCAAGCGCGTCACCGGCAAGGGGGTGTGGTGATGGCCGCGAATAGCATACGGCGCACCCCGTTCGAGCGTATCGAATACGCCATCATCTGCTCGACCCTGCTGCTGATGGTGGTGGTGACGGTGCAGCCGATCCTGAACCTCCTGGCCGTGTCGCTGTCCGACAGCACCGAGGTGCCGGGGATGAGCGGCCTCGCCGTGCTGCCGCACGGCTTCTCGTTCGAGGTCTGGCAGGTGCTGCTGACCCACCCGCAGGTGCTGAGAGGCCTGGCCAACAGCCTGCTGATCACCATCGCCGGCACGGTGATCAACGTCGTCGCCACCACGCTGATGGCCTGGGCCCTGTCACGCGAGGGGCTGCCGGGGCGGCGGGCGATCCTGATCTTCATCCTGGTGACCGTGGTGTTCGAGCCCGGCGTGGTGCCGGACTATCTGGTGATGAAGCAGCTCGGCCTGCTCAACTCCTATTGGTCGGTGATCCTCTATCGCGGCGTCTTCGCCTGGTACCTGATCGTGCTGATCCGCTTCTTCGAGGAGATCCCGAAGGAGCTGATGGAGGCGGCCGAGATCGAGGGCGCCTCGCCGCTGCAGACCCTGTGGCACGTGGTGGCGCCGCTGGCGCTGCCGGCGATCGCCACCATCACCCTGTTCTACACCGTCCTGCACTGGAACGAGTATTTCCGGGCGATGATCTACCTCAACGACCCGAAGATGTGGCCGCTGCAGGTGGTACTGCGCCAGTTCGTGGTCGAGGGTGACAAGTCGCTGATGGTCGGGCTGGACGCCATGAACAAATACACCGGCGGCAGCCAGATCGACCTCAGGGCGCTGAAGGCCGGGATGATCATCCTGACCCTGATCCCGGTGCTGGCGATCTACCCGCTGATCCTGAAGTTCTTCACCAAAGGCACGATGAGCGGGGCGGTGAAGGGATGACCCGCGCATCGGCCGACAAAACAGAAAGACATGGGAGAGACGCAATGACCAAGACGCTTCTGGGAACCGCGCTGGCCTTGGTGTTCACGGCCGCCCTGGCCGGTTCATCGCTGGCCGCCGATCCGGTGACCCTCCGGGTCGTCAGCAAGGACTTCACCAAGTCGAACCCGGACGACGTCAAGCTGGTGGCGGCGATCGAGGCCGGCATGGCGGCCAAGGGCCATCCGGTGAAGATCGATCTGGTCGACGTGCCGCCCGGCGGCTATGCCGACAAGCTGTCGCTGATGCTGCTGTCGGGCGACATCCCCGACCTGATCTACTTCCAGGGCGGCGACCAGAAGATCGTCGAGCAGGGGCTGTTGGAGGATTGGCGGCCCTGGCTGGACAAGGCGCCGAACCTGAAGCAGGCGCTGTGGGCGCACAACAAGCCCCGGCTCGAGAACTACCCCTACCTGATCTACCCGTTCCCGGTGCGCGCCAAGGTCGGCGTGATGCGCCAGGACTGGCTGGAGAAGACCGGCCTGCCGGCGCCGCAGACGCTGGAGGATTGGGAGGCGCTGTTCCGCAAGATCGTGGACGGCGATCTCGACGGCAGCGGCAAGAAGGACACTTTCGGCATCACGGTGGCCACCATCCCGCCGGCCGGCGCCACCGACGAGCTGGACGAGATCTTCAACCAGGCCTTCGGCGTCAACGCCACCTGGCTGAAGGATGCCTCCGGCCAGTGGATCCACGCCCGCGTCTCGCCGCAGGAGCGCGACAAGGTCGCCTATTACCACAAGCTGTTCGCGGAAGGCCTGCTGGATCCCGACTTCATCACCACCAAATGGGACACGCGCGAGGACAAGTTCTACTCCGGCCGGGTCGGGGTGATCCTCGGCGTGGTCGGCGTCAACCTGGACATCTACCAGGGCAAGATGCGCCAGGTGCATCCGGGCACGACCCTGGTGGCGCTGGACCCACCGAAGGGCCCGGGCGGGCAGGGGCTGCGCGCCGTCGATGTCAGCCGCGAGAGCCGTGGCTTCGCCATGTCCGCCATTTCCGAGCACAAGGAGGACGTGGTCGCCCTGATGGACTTCATGGCCAGCCCCGAGGGCCAGCAGATCGACCGCATGGGCTTCGAGGGCGAGGAATGGGTCAAGGACGGCGGCACCATCAAGACCACCGACAAGATGGCGACCTGGTATCCGCGCTTCTTCATCGACCAGCCGGACGCGTGGAAGCCGCCGGTGCCGCTGCTGTCGGAGCAGGCCCAGTCGTCGATCGCGCTGGCCCAGAAATACTATGCGCCGGACGACAGCTTCGTCTTCCCGAGCGAATACACCGCTCGGCTCGACGCGGCGGAGAACGTGTATCGCAGTTATGTCTGGAAGTTCATCTCCGGCGAGCTGCCGATCGACAAGTGGGACGAGTACGTCGCCGAGTGGAACTCCAAGGGCGGCGCCGAGATCACCGACTATGCGAGGACCAAGCTGAATGGAACCAACTGACGCCGGCGCCTCGCTGAAAGGCCGGGTCCGGGGGATGCTGCATGGCGTCGCGTTCGGCGACGCCATCGGCGCCACCATCGAGAAGCTGTCCGCGGCCGAGATCCGGCAGCGCTACGGCCGGGTCACCTCGCTGGATGTCGACTGGCACCGCAAGGACGCGCCGGAGGCGGCGCGCGGCGGCCGGATCCGCGGCCACGGCATCGTCACCGACGACACGCTGATGACGCTGTGCCTGATGGCGGTCTATGAGGAGGCGGGCCGCCATCTCGACGCCTGGGACATGGCCGGCGGCATGGTCCGCCAGATCGCCTGGACGCCGCGCTGGATCCCCGAGATGCAGCGCGAGACCATGCTGATCGAGCGGCTGTTCTACCCGGAGAAGTGGATCTTCCAGCGCCACCAGCTGACCAGTTGCGACCCGCGCGAGGGCGGCATCGGCAACATGGTCAATTGCGGCGCGGCCATGTACATCGCCCCGGTCGGGGCGGTGAACGCCTGCGACCCGAAGGCGGCCTATGACGAGGCGGTCGACCTGGCCGCCGGCCACCAGCACAGCTACGGGCTGGAGGCGGCCGGGGTGATGGCCGCCTGCGTCGCCGCCGCCATGGCGCCCGGCACGACGATCGAGGCGGTGGTCGACACGGCGATCGCGCTGGCCAAGGACGGCACCCGGGGCGCGATCGCCGACATCGCCGAGGCGGCGCGGCGGCTGAAGCCCGACCGCGCCGACCATGCCCGGGTGACGGCGGAGTTCCAGTCGGTCATCGGCCGCTACTCCAGCATGGGCGACGACGTCCACCGCCGGGTGGAGACGGCGGGGGTGGCGACGAACGACTACACCCCGTCGCGCCTGCGGGCGATCGAGGAGCTGCCGCTGGCGCTGGGCTTCTGCCTGATCCATGACGGCGACTTCCGGGCGGCGGTGGTGGACGGCGTCAATTCTGGCCGCGACACCGATTCCATCGGCTGCATGGCCGGTGCCATCCTCGGCGCGATGCATGGCGAGGCGGTGATCGACCCGGCCGACCGCGACCTGCTGGACCGCGCCAACCGCTTCGACCTGGCGGCCGAGGCCGACCGCTTCCATCAGGCCTCCGCCGCCATCCTGGCCGCCGATCTCGACCGCACCCGCCGGCGCGATGCCCAGCGCCTGGCGCTGACCGCCGATCCCGCCCAGCCGGCCCGCGCCGCCGCCGGCCGCTGACCCGCCCGAAGACCAAGGCCCCGGAATGCCCATCCCTGCTGACACAATCGACCGCATCTATGCCGGCTTCCTCGGCAAGGCCATCGGCGTGCGCCTCGGCGCCCCGGTCGAGCCGACGATCTGGACCTGGGACCGGATCGACAAGACCTATGGCGAGATCACCGGCTACCTGCGCGACTTCAAGAACTTCGCCGCGGACGACGACACCAACGGGCCGGTCTATTTCATCCGGGCGCTGCGCGATTTCGGGCTGGACCCGTCGCCGCAGGATGTCGGCCGCACTTGGCTGAACTACGCTGCCGAGCAGCACGGCATGTTCTGGTGGGGCGGCTACGGCATCTCGACCGAGCACACCGCCTTCGCCAATCTCCAGTCCGGCATCCCGGCGCCGGACTCCGGCTCGATCGCCCGCAACGGCGCGGTGATCGCCGAGCAGATCGGCGGCCAGATCTTCGTCGATTCCTGGGGCTGGGTGTGCCCGGGCGACCCGGCCCGCGCCGCCGACCTGGCCGCCCGCGCCGCCAGCGTCTCGCATGACGGCAACGGCCTCTACGGCGCCCGCTTCGTCGCCGCCGCCATCGCCAAGGCCTTCGTCGCCGAGACCATCGAGGAGGTGGTGGAGGCCGGCCTCGCCGCCATCCCGGCCGGCAGCGAATACGCCCGCGTCGCCCATGCGGTGCAGGCCCTGCACCGGGTGAAGCCGAAGGACTGGCGCGCCTGCCGCCGGATGCTGGAGAGCGAGTTCGGCTATGACCGCTATCCCGGCGTCTGCCACATCATCCCGAATGCCGGGCTGCTGATCCTGTCCCTGCTGTACGGCCAGGGCGACCTGTCGCGCACGGTCGAGATCGCGACCATGGGCGGCTGGGACACCGACTGCAACGCCGGCAATGCCGGGGCCATCGTCGGCACGCTGGCGGGCATCGCCGGGGTGGCGTCGCATTACCGCAAGCCGATCAATGACGGCATCGTCGCGTCCGGCATCACCGGGTCGCTCAACATCGTCGACATCCCCAGCTTCTGCCGCGAGCTGGCGGTGCTGGCCCATCGCCTGGCCGGCGAGGAGCCGCCGGCGGAATGGGTCGCGGACATGGAGCGGCGCGGCCTGCGCTTCGACTTCGACCTGCCGGGATCGACCCACGGCTTCCGCACCGAGCCCGACAACCGCATCGCCCTGTCCTGGTCGGACGAGCGGAAGGCGACCGGCCGCGGCGCGCTCTGCGCCCTGCTCGACCGGCTGGAGCGCGGCGATGGCGGCCGGATCTTCTGGAAGCCCTTCTACCGCCGCAGCGACTTCGACGACGAGCGCTACCGGCCGATGTTCTCGCCGGTGGTCGCGACCGGGCAGGAGGCGGCGCTGCGCCTGTGGCTCGACCCCTGGGAGGGCGACGGTCATCTCCGCATCGTGCCCTATGTCCGCCGGGCGATGAGCGGCCGGATCGACGAGATCGGCGCCTGGACCCAGCCGCCGGCCGGCGAATGGCAGGAACTGCGCTTCACCGTGCCGGAGACGGGCGGCGAGGCGGTCGACGAGATCGGCATCAAGGTCGAGTATTTCGGCCGGCTGAAGTTCCTCGGCCGGATCTTCATCGACGAGTTCACGGTCTCCGGCGCCGGCTCGGCCCGGCTCGACCCCAGGATCGAGGCCAATGAGTGGGGCGGCATCACCCGCTGCACCTGGAACCGCGGCGTCTGGCGGGTCGAGGACGGCCGCATCCACGCCCTCACGGCATCCGACGCCGACCTGTGGACCGGCCATCTCTACGCCCGTGACCTGACGGTGACGGCTGAGATCACGCCGCTGGCGGGCGACGGCCATCTGGTCTGCGCCCGCGGCCAGGGCAATGAGCGCGGCTATGCCGCCGGCTTCGTCTCGGCCGAGGAGGTGGCGATCATCCGCCGCGACTTCGGCGAGACCGTGCTGGCCCGGGCGCCGTTCCGGCGCGAGCTCGGCCGCAGCTACAGCCTGGCGCTGGAAGCGGTGGGCGATCGGCTGGCCCTGTCGGTCGACGGCCGGGTGCTGCTCGAAGCCCGCGATGGCGCGCTGGCCTATGGCATGGCCGGGCTGCGTCTGCCCTCGGCCGGGCGGATGCAGGCCGGGGTGATCGAGATCCGCGAGGCCGC
The DNA here is from genome assembly GCF_052078665.1 of Inquilinus sp. CA228. Taxonomy (NCBI): domain Bacteria; kingdom Pseudomonadati; phylum Pseudomonadota; class Alphaproteobacteria; order Rhodospirillales; family Rhodospirillaceae; genus Inquilinus; species Inquilinus sp. CA228. The sequence goes on from NZ_JBQJIK010000108.1 coordinate 11,057, forward strand.
CCATGGCTGAGGCGCATCCAGCCAAGATCGAGCCGGGGCGCGAAGGGCCGCTCTCCGGCATCCGCGTGCTCGACCTGTCGCGCGTCGTCGCCGGCAACGCGCTGGGGCTGGAGCTGGCGGATTTCGGCGCCGAGGTGATCAAGGTCGAGCCGCCGGGCGGCGACCCGCTGCGCGACTGGCAGGTGAAGGGCCACAGCCTCTATTGGAAGGAGCTGTCGCGCAACAAGCTGTCGGTCGTGCTCGACCTGCGCAAGCCGGAGGGCATGGCGGCGCTGGAGCGGCTGATCCCGACCGCCGACGTCATGATCGAGAACTTCCGGCCGGGGATCCTGGAGGAGATGGGGCTGGCGCCCGACCGGCTGCAGGCGATGGCGCCGGACCTGATCCTGGTGCGCATCTCCGGCTTCGGCCAGACCGGCCCGGCCAGCCGGCTGCCCGGCTTCGGCACGCTGGTCGAGGCGATGTCGGGCTTCGCCTCGCGCAACGGCTTCGCCGACCGCGAGCCGGTGCTGCCGCCCTTGGCTTTGGCCGACATGATCGCCGGGCTGCACGGCGCCAAGGCGGTGCTGGCGGCGCTGAGGGCCCGCGACCGTGGCATGGCCCGCGGCCAGGTGATCGACCTGTCGCTCTTGGAGGCGATGTACTCCGTGCTGGGGCCGGAGGCCGGCAGCTACGCCGTCACCGGCGAGGTCAAGGAGCGCACCGGCAGCGCCTCGGGCAACAGCGCGCCGCGCAACGTCTACAAGACCCGCGATGGCCGCTGGATCGCCATGTCGGGCTCCACCGACCGGATGGCCAAGCGCATCCTGCTGCTGGTCGGCGGCGACGACCTGGCGCGAGACCCGCGCTTCGCCACCAATGCCGACCGGGTGCGCAACCGGGTGGCGCTGGACGCCGTCATCGGCGAATGGATCGGCGCCCGCGACCGCGACGCGGCGCTGGCGACCTTCCGGGCCGAAGGCATCACCGTCGGCCCGGTGCACGACATCGCCGACTTCATGGATGACGACCATGTGATCGAACGCGAGGTGGTGGTGTCGATCCCCGACCCGGATCTCGGCAGCCTGCCGGTGCACAACGTCCTGCCGCGCCTGTCGGCCACGCCCGGCGCGATCCGCCGCCTGGCGCCGGAGCCCGGCGCCGACGCCGAGGACGTGCTGCGCCGGGCCGGCTTCTCGGCCGAGGAGATCGACGGGCTGCGCGCCGCCGGGGCGCTGGGATGATTCCGGCCGGCTACGACGACCGGGTCTATGCCGGATGGCTGGGCAAATGCATCGGCGTGCGCTTCGGCGCCCCGCTGGAGAACTGGACCGAAGCCCAGATCCGCAGCCATATCGGCGAGCTGGAGTTCTATCTCAGCGAGGATGACGGCCGGTTCTTCAAGCCGGACGACGACACCGCCTTCTCGATGATCCTGGCCCGCATCTTCGAGGATTGCTTGGCCTCGGCGGAGGTGACGACGCAGCAGATCGCCGAGGGCTGGCTGAACTACCTGGGCGATCAGCACGGCACGCTGTGGTGGGGTGGCTACGGCGTCGCCGCCATGCACACCGCCTATGTCAACCTCGCCGCCGGGATCCCGGCTCCGCTGGCAGGATCGGCAGCGCTCAACGGCCGGATCGTCGCCGAGGAGATCGGCGGCCAGATCTTCGCCGACATCTGGGGGCTGATGGCGCCGGGCCGGCCGGATCTTGCCGCGGACCTGTCGGAACGGGCGGCGCGGGTGGCCTGGGACGGCGACGCGCTGCAGGGCGCCCGCTTCGTCGCCGCCATGGTCAGCGCCGCCTTCGGGGTTCGCGAGCCGGCGGCGCTGATCGCGGCCGGGCTGGCCCGGATCGACCGCGACGGGGACTACGCCGCCATGGTCCGCGCCATGGTCGATGCCCATCGCCGGTTTCCCGACGACTGGCGAGCCGCCTTCGCCGTGCTGGCGGCCGAGTTCGGCTACGATCGCTATCCTGGCGCCGTCCCGATCGTGCCCAATGCCGGGGTGATCGTCCTCGCCCTTCTGTACGGCGCCGGGGATTTCAGCCGGGCGCTGCGGATCGCCGCCATGGCCGGCTGGGACACCGATTGCAATGTCGGCAATGTCGGCGCGGTGATGGGCGTCGCCGTCGGTGTCGACGGCATCGACCCGTCCTGGCGCCGGCCCGTGAACGACATCCTGATCAACGCCGGGCTCATCGGCGGCCGCAACCTCATGACGATCCCGCAGGGCGCCGACCTGCTCGCCCGGCTCGGCCGCAGCCTGGCCAGGGTCGAGGCTGGGCGGACGCAGCCCCGGCGACATGTCCGCCACGACGGGTCGATGGGCGGGTTCCAGGCCAGGGCGACCGGTGGCCTGGGCCGGCCGATCGAATGGCGGCGCTCGACCGACATCGATCCGGCCGGCGCGCTGGCCGTCGTGATCCGCAAGCTCGGCGGCACCGGCGAGATCCGGCTGTCGACCCGCAGCCACATCCGGCCGTCGGAGCTCAGCGGCAATTTCTACGGCGCCAGCTTCTCGCCGCAGGTCCATCCGGGCCAGCGGGTGACGGCACGGCTGTGGGTCCCGCCCGATGCGCCGCCCTCGCTGCGTGCCGGCCTGTACGTCCGCGACGACAACCACGAGCGCAGCCACCAGGCCGAAGCCACGCCGCTGCGGCCGGGCGAATGGCAGGATCTGGCCTTCGACATCCCGCCGCTCGCCGATGCCTGCCTGTCCGAGATCGGCATCGTGCTGCGCAATCTCGGCGGGACCTGGGAAGCGGGATCGCTGCACCTGGCCTGGCTCGACTGGGGCGGCGCACCCCGATTCTCGACCAGCTTCGCCCGTGAGCGGCCCCAGACCGGGGGCATCAGCCAATGGACCTGGCTGCGCGGCTTCTGGCGGCTGGAGGACGGCGCCTATCACGGCAGCGGCCCGGGCCGGTCGGAAAGCTATACCGGCGATGTCGAGTGGCGGGACTACGAGGTGGCCGTCACGATCGTGCCGCTGGCTGGTCCCGCCCATGCCGTGCTGACGCGGGTGCAGGGCGCCCGCCGCAGCTATGCCCTGGCCTTGACCGGTGACGGTTGCCTCACCCTGTTTCGGACCGAAGGCGAGGCCCGCCCGGTGCGATCCGTGCCCTTCGCCTGGTCGCATGGCCGCGGCTACCGCCTGTCCGTCGCCGCGTCCGGCGCAGTCCTGCGCTGCGCGGTCTCCGGCGCCGACGGCTCGGCCGGATTCGAATGGACCGACGAGCGGCCCATTCGTCATGGTCAGATCGGCCTCGCCAACTGGGGCGGCGCCCACACCCGTTTCACCGCCATAGAGGTCGGCTGACCCGCCATGACCGCGATTGACGAATCTGATCGGCGCTTCCGCCGCCTGCGCTCGCTGCTCTACGTCCCGGCCGACCGCGAGCGCTTCGTCGCCGGCGCGGCCGGGCGCGGCGCCGATGCCGTGATCCTCGACCTCGAGGACGGCGTCGCGGAGTCCGCCAAGCCCGCCGCCCGCGCGGCGCTGGCCGCTGCGGTGCCGCAGGTCGGCGCCGCCGGGGCGCGCGTCTTCGTCCGCATCAACAGCCGGCTGGCCCATGCCGCCGCCGATGTCGAGGCCGCGGTGCGGGCGGGGGCGGACGGGCTGTTCGTGCCGAAGACCGACGACCCGCAATGGCCGCGGCTGATCGCCGAGCGCGCCGGCGAGGTCGAGCGGGATGTGGGCCGGCCGGAGGGCTGGACCCGCCTGGTGCCGATGATCGAGACGCTGGCCGGCCTCGACCGCCGCGCCGCGATCGCCGCCGCCACGCCGCGCACCCTCGCTTTGGTCTGCGGCGGCGAGGACCTGTCGGCCGAGATCGGCGCCGAGCCGGGTTCCGAGGTGATGCGCCTGGCCAAGCTGCAGATCCTGATGGCCGCGCGGGCCGCTGGTCTTACCGCGTTCGGCCTGATGGGCTCGCTGGCCGGGATCGACGATCTCGACGCCTTGCGCCGCGCGGCGGAGGAGGCGGCGCGGCAGGGTTTCGAGGGCGCCAGCTGCATCCACCCGGCGCAGGTGGCGGTGCTGAACCGGGCCTTCACCCCGGACGAGGCCGCGGTCGAGCACGCCCGCCGGGTGGTCGCGGCGCTGCAGCCGGGGCAGGGGACGGCCAAGGTCGACGGCCGCATGGTCGACGCCCCGGTCGTCGCCCGCGCCCGCCGGGTGCTGGCCCGGGCCGGGGAGGACGCCGCCGGAACGTGACGGCGCCTCCGGCGCCGGATCAGGAGATCTTCAAGGCCTTCTTCAGATCGCCGTCGATCGACCCCGGCTTCAGGTCGTTGTCGCGCCGGAATTTGTCGATGGCGGCGGTGGTCTTGGGTCCCATGATCCCGTCGGCCGTCACCGAGGTGAAGCCGCGGTCCCGTAGCGCCTGCTGGACCTTGCGGATGTCCTCCTTCGTGGGCGGCGCGCTCTTCGCGGGTGAGGCGGCAGGCGCGGGCTTGAGGACCTTGCGCACCTTCTCCAGCCAGGCCTGCCGGTCGGCCAGGCCGGTGGTGCCGCCATTGACCAGGCGCGTCACCTTGACGAAGTCGCCCTCGTCGCAGGCCGCATTCACCTTCTTCCATTTCCAGAAGCCGCAGGCGACGCGCAGCGCGTCCGCTGGCGCCGAGGCGCGGTCCGGATCGGCTTCCAGGTTGATCCCGATGGCGGTGCCGATCGCGCGATAGCCGTCGCGGCCGGTGATCTGGATGTATCCGCGGCCCCGGTATTTCCAGCCATCGCCCGAGTCCGGAGACCCGTTGCCCATGCGGCTGGCATAGACCTTGTTCGCCAGCGCCTCAGGATTGCCGGCGAAGGGCTCGGCCGAGGCCAGAGTGGGGAAGCGTGACGGCCAGATCTCGGTCATCCGCTTGGCGCTGTATTTGAGGTTCTCCTCGATGACGGAGAGGCCGCCGGATTCATGGGCGACCTGCGCCAGGAAGAAAGGCAGCCGGTTGGGCTTGTCGGAGATGTCGAACTCGGCGAACACGACCCTGGACTGCTTGGCAAAGGCGTCGCCGCCGGATCAAAGGAACAGTTTGTGGAAACAGAATTACCAACAATTCAATAGAATTTTAAGGCAACTGTAATAAGGATAGACTCAATTCACGGTGAGGGCAATGTTCCTGGTCGCGACAATGCAGTGAAGATCGAGTGTCGTTCGGAAAAGGATTGAGCTGGCCGCCCAACCGATATCTACTCGATGGGACAAATATCCATCCGGGGGGGATCGACCATGCGGGCTGCAGCCTTTGCCTGTACCATCATTGCCGTGGTTCTGACGGCCGCATCGGCCATGGCGGCCCAGCCGCGCTGGTTCACCTACGACCCGGCCAAGCTGGAGCAGGCGCGGGCCAAGATCGCGGCCGGCGATCCGCTCTATCGGCCGTCCTACACGGCGCTGCTGCAGGCCGCCGACAAGGCGCTGGCCAAGACGGCGCCGTCGGTCACCGACAAGACGCTGACCCCGGCCTCCGGCGACAAGCACGACTATTTCAGCTTCGGCCCCTATTGGTGGCCGAACCCGGACACGCCGACCGGGCTGCCCTATATCCGTCGCGACGGCCAGACCAACCCGGACAGCAAGACCGACGCCACCGACAGCGTGCGCCTGTCCACCTTCGGCAGCGACCTGCGCAGCCTGGGGCTGGCCTACACCTTCACCCGCGACCCGAAATACGCGGTCAAGGCGGCGGAGATGCTGCGGGTCTGGTTCGTCGCGCCGAAGACGCGGATGAACCCGAACATGACCTACGCCCAGGCCATCCCGGGCATCGTCGACGGCCGCGGCATCGGCATCATCGACAGCCGCGCCTTCATCGACGTGATGGACGCGGTCGAGCTGATCCGCCCCAGCGGCGCGCTGCGCGAACTGGACTATCAGCTGATCAAGCTGTGGTACCGGTTCTTCACCGTGTGGCTGCTGACCAGCGAGAACGGCTTCGAGGAGGCCAACTGGCACAACAACCACGGCACCTGGTACGACGCCCAGGTGACGGCGTTCACGCTGTTCACCGACCAGCCGGAGCTGGCCAAGCGGCAGCTGAAGATCGCGGCGCTGCGCCGGGTGGCCGGGCATTTCGACAAGGACGGCCGCCAGGTGGCGGAGCTGGAGCGCACCCGGGCCTTCCACTACAGCCAGTTCAACCTGCAGGCCTTCAGCCGGCTCGGCCGCTATTCCGAGCTGGTCGACGCCGGGCTGACCAACGGCGACACCGACCCGACCAACCTCTGGGGCTTCTCCCTCGACAGCCACTCGCTGCAGAAGGGCTACGGCTTCGTCGCCGGCTACGTCACGGCGGCGGGAACCATCGATCCGTCCTGGCCCTATCCGGAGCTGACGCCGGGCGACGGGCTGGACGAGGCGCTCGGCAACCTGCTGGCCGCCACCCGGGCCTACCAGGACCCGGCGCTGCAGCAGAAGGCAGCGATCCTGCTGGGCAAGTTCCCCGGCAAGATCGACGCGCTGCTGCTGCCGCTGGATTGAAGCGGCGGCCTCACGACACCGGGCGCTGCAGCTCCATCCGGTCGCCGACGCGCAGCAGGCGCAGCTCCAGCGCCGGCTGGCCGGCGCCGCGCGGCACTGACACCACGGCCTCCTGACCCGGCGCCAGGGTCGAGACGAAGCGGACGACGCCGCCCGGCGCGTCGGTGCCGGCCGTGACCACGGTCTCGTAGCCGGCCGAAGCCGGCTGGTAGTAGACGCTGACATTCACCGCGCCGAGCGTCGTGGTCAGGCCGGCGCCGGGCGGGATCACCTCCGCCGCGGCGGGTCGTGCCGCGAAGGCGCCGAGCAGGGCGGCGGCGAGCAGGATCTGCGGCAGCCGGCCGGCGGCCGGCGCCTTGCGTTCACGAGTCATGATGATGTCCTCTGAGTGTGCGAGCGGGCGTCAGGCCGCGCTCTGGCCGCCATCCACGATGATGGCCTGGCCGTTGACGTAGGAGGCCCGCTCCGACAGCAGGAACAGGGCGACCTGCGCGATCTCCTCCGCCTCCGCCAGCCGCTTCAGCGGGATGCCGTAGGCGAGGGGATGGGATTCGGTGCCGTCCGCGTTCTTCACGATCCGGCCCTGCGTCATCTCGGTGCGGGTGATCGACGGGTTGATCGAGTTCACCCGGATGCCGTGCGGCCCCAGCTCCACCGCCGCGGCGCGGGCCAGCGAGACGACGCCGCCCTTGCTGGCGCTGTAGATCGAGGTGCCGGGCTGGGCGATGCCGGCGAGGACCGAGCCATTGAACAGGATCGATCCGCCGCCCTGCGCCTTCATCTGCGCGGCCTCGGCCTTCAGGGCGAAGAACTGAGCCTTGAGGTTGGTGTCGATCAGGCTGTCCCAGCGCGCCTCGTCCAGCGTCTCGATCGGCCCGCCGCCGGAGATGCCGGCGTTGTTGAAGGCGGCGTCCAGCCGCCCGAAGCGCGCCACCACCCGGTCGATGAGGCCGGGGATGGCGTCGATCCGGGTCAGGTCGGCCTGGAGGAAGACCGCCTCGCCGCCGGACGCGGCGATCTCCGCGACCACCGCCTCGCCCTCGGCCGCCCGCCGCCCGGTCAGCGCCACCTTGGCGCCTTCGCGGGCGAACAGCACCGCGCTGGCGCGGCCGATCCCGGACGTGCCGCCGGTGACCAGGGCCACCTTGCCGTCCAACAGTCCCATCTGATCGCTCCTTTGCATGACGATTGTCATCCAATGAGCGTTAGATGATACCGGTCATCCTTTTTGCAAGAGGCGACCCGGCGGGCGGGTTAGTCCAGAAAGTCCCCGTGCCTCTTCACATGCTCGGCCAGGCCCAGCGTGTGCTCGCGCACCAGCTTTTCGGCCAGGTCGGCATCGCGGGCCTCCAGCGCGGCGACGATCTTCTGGTGGTCGACGACCGAGCGCTGGGCGCGGTGGTCCTGGCCGATCGTCACCCGGCGAATGCCACGCATGTGGATGAACAGGTTGTCGGTGATGTCGACGATCAAATGGCAGCCGCTGATCCGGATGATCTGCTTGTGGAAGGCGATGTTCGCCTCGGAATACTCGGTGACATGCTCCTCCGGGTTGCGGTCGTGGAACACGTCGACATAGTCGTGCAGCTTGCGGATCTGGGCGTCGGTCGCGACCTGGGTGGCCAGCCGCGCGGCCATGCTTTCCAGCGCCGCCCAGACCGTGACCATCTCCAGCACCTCGGCCTTGCTCTTGCGGATCACGAAGATGCCGCGGCGGGGGACGGAGCGGACGAATCCCTCCTGCTCCAGCAGCGTCATCGCCTCGCGGATCGGGGTGCGGCTGACGCCCAGCATTTCGCTGAGCTGCCGCTCCTCCAGCTTGATCTCGCCGGCATGGCCGTAGATGTCCATCTCGGTGATGGCCTGCTTCAGCGCCTTGTAGGCCTTGATCCGGAAGCTCGTTTCGGTGTCGAGCGGCTTGACGTCGATCTGCGGGAAGCTCATCGGAGGCCCTTCTGTCGCCTGCGCGGCCGGCGTTCCCCTCGGCTATAACCCCGGGCGCTGCCGGTCACAAGTATACCGTAGACGAGAGTCCAGCGCAGCTTTCCTCCTTTGGATCGATTGACATTGGGTATTTTGTATACCACGATGATCCGGTCGGCTGCTCAGCGGCCCTGACTCCAATCAATGGGAGGAAGGCGCGGCCATGAAACTCTGCATCTATGGCGCCGGAGCCATCGGCGGCTATCTCGGCGTCCAGCTTCACCGCGCGGGGGTCGAGGTCAGCCTCGTCGCCCGCGGCCTGCATCTCGAGGCGATGCGCCAGAACGGCCTGACCCTCAGGATCGACGACGAAACCCGCACCGCCCGCATCCGCTGCACCGACAACCCGGCCGAGCTGGGCCCGCAGGACTATGTCGTGATCTGCCTCAAGGCCCATTCGGTGCCGGGAGTGGTCGAAGCGATCCAGCCGCTGCTGGGGCCGGAGACGGCGGTGGTCACTGCGGTCAACGGGCTGCCCTACTGGTATTTCCACCGCCATGGCGGAGCGTTCGAGGGCCGCACCATCGAGACCGTCGATCCCGGCGGGCTGCAGTGGCGGCGGTTCGGGCCGGAGCGCGGCATCGGCTGCATCATCTATCCGGCGACCGAGGTGGTCTCGCCCGGCGTGATCCAGCATGTCTATGGCGACAAGTTCCCGCTCGGCGAGCCGGACGGCAGCCGCTCGGCCCGCGTCACCGCCCTGAGCGAGGCGATGACGGCGGCGGAACTGAACGCGCCGGTGCGGGACAACATCCGCGACGAGATCTGGCTGAAGCTGTGGGGTAATCTCTGCCTCAACCCGATCAGCGCCCTGACCCATGCGACGCTCGACGTCATCACCGGCGATCCTTCCACCCGCGACGTGGCGCGGCGGATGATGGCCGAGGCCCAGGCGATCGGCGACCGGCTCGGCGTCCATTTCCGGGTCGATATCGAGCGGCGGCTGGACGGCGCCGGCGCGGTCGGCGCCCACCGCACCTCGATGCTGCAGGACCTCGATCGCGGCCGGCCGATGGAGATCGATCCGCTGGTCACCGTGATCCAGGAGCTCGGCCGCATGGTCGGGGTGCCGACGCCGACGGTCGACACCGTCCTGGCCCTGGTGCAGCAGCGCGCCGAGATCGCCGGGCTCTACAGCCGTTCCGTGGCAGCCGAAGCAAAACGGGCACCGGCGCTGGTGCCGGCCTGACCCTTGTCCGAGCGGTCGGAAAGAGCCGCTTTCCAGAGGAGGAACCCAGCCAATGAGGGCCGAAGACATTCTCCGCCAGAAGGACTCGCGCGTCGTCATGATCCGCGTCGGCGAGACGGTGGCCACCGCCGTCGCGCTGATGACGAAGGAGATCATCGGCGCCCTGGTCGTCAAGGAGGTGTGCCGCACCGAGGGCAATGTCGTGGTCGGGGTGTTCTCCGAGCGCGACGTCGCCCGGGCGCTGGCCACGCATGGCGCCGCGGCGCTGACCATGCCGGTCTCGGCCTTCATGGGCCGCACCGTGATCAGCTGCGAGCCGCGTGACAGCATCGAGACGGTGCTGCGGCTGATGGACGAGAACCACATCCGGCACGTGCCGGTGATGGAGGACCACACCCTGGTCGGGGTGATCAGCGCCCGCGACCTGATCCGGCACTTCCTGCAGCAATCCTCGCCGGCGCCGCAGGACCCGGCCTCCACCGTGGTCCACGCCTGATTTCCACTTGAGGAGTGGAACCGCGGCGGCCCGACCGGCTGCCGCGGCGTCTCTAACGCGATGCGGCGCCGCCCCCAGATGACCTCGGGGCCGGCCGCATGGGGGAGTCTTGTCCATGCGGATAGGTGTGTTGCGGGAGCGGCGGGACGGGGAGCGCCGGGTGGCGGCGACGTTGGACAGCGTGAAGAAGCTGGTGGCGCTGGGCGCGACGGTGGCGGTGGAGTCCGGCGCCGGGCTCGGCAGCGCGGTGACGGACGAGGCGTACCGGTCGGCCGGGGCGGAGGTGGCGCCGGATGCGGCGTCGGCCCTGGCCGGTGCCGACGTGGTCTTGAAGGTGCGTCGTCCGCTGCGGTCGGGCGAGGGCGAGGTCGACGAGCTGTCCTTGATCCCGCGCGGCGCGACCCTGATCGGCATCCTGGAGCCCTATGACGACGCCGACAGCCTGGCGGCCTATGCGTCGGCCGGGA
>NZ_JBQJIK010000109.1:0-21506 GCF_052078665.1 Inquilinus sp. CA228
GTCCCTCTCCCCAAGGAGAGGGAAAATTCACCTCTCCTCGGGGAGAGGTCGAAATCGCGAAGCGATTTCGGGTGAGGGGGCGGCTCCGGCCCCTCCTATAGCAGCACGTCGTCGGCCGTGAGGTGGGTCAGCGCCTGGCCCTGGTACCAGGTCGGCTCGAGGATCACCTGCATGTCGGACCGGCCGTCGCCGTCAACATCGGCGGAGACCAAGAGCCCACGGCCCAGGCGTTGATAGTGCAGCTCGCCGGCGGTGTAGCTGAACGGCGCGTCGCCGATCAGGGTGAAGGCCTGGTCGCCCGCCGCCGTCTGGTCGGCGTCGATCCGCGACAGGTCGAGGACGTCGCGGCTGCTGAAATCGGTGACCCGGTCCTCCTGGCCCGGCAGGCTGTCCACCAGCCGGTCGATGCGGATGACGTCGTCGCCGTTGGCCGTGGTGATGTCGTCCGCCCCCAGCCCGCCGACGAAGACGTCGTTGCCGGAGGGGAAGACCCAGTCGTCGCTGGTCAGGATGTCGTCGCCGCCGCCCCCGGACAGCAGGTCGTCGCCGATGGCGCCATCAATGGTGTTGGCCGCGTCGTCGCCGACCAGGATGTCGTTGGCGGAGGTGCCGCTCAGGTTCTCGATGTCGCGCAGGTCGTACTGGTAGGTCAGCCCGGACTGCCCGGACCGCACCGCCGCCCGGCCCTCGGCCAGGTTGATGAAGGCGCCGTCGGCGGAATAGGCGACGCGGAGGGTGTCGGACCCGTCGCCGCCGTCGATCAGGTTGCCGGCGCCGACGGATTCCAGGGAGAAGGTGTCGTCCCCCTCCCCGCCATACAGGCGGTTGGCGGCGCCGCGGAAATAGATCGTGTCCTCGTGGAAGCCGCCATGCACCGTGTCTCCGCCGTCTTCCAGAGTGATCGTCGCCCATCTGGTGCCGGAGGTCGTGCGGATGTCGATCACGTCCGTGCCGGTATAGGCGTGGATGGTATAGAACTCGTCGTTGCCCTCGACGATGATGTGGTCGTTGCCGGTGGTGCCTTCGATCGTCGCCATGCCTGCCCCCATGGTGTCGGCTTTGCTGCCGCGATGATAGGAAGGCGGTCAGTATAGGCGATATGGCGTCCTATGGAACCCGCGACGGGCGGACTCAGCCTCCATCCTGGAGCTGGGCCTCGATCGCCGGCTTGTCGAGCACCGACCAGACCTGGACGATCCTGCCGCCCTGGAACTCGTAGAAGACGTTCTCGCTGAACGAGACCGTGCGGCCGTTCACGTCGAGCCCGAGGAACCGGCCCCGCGGCGAGCAGGTGAAGTCCAGCCGGGCGGCGACCAGAGGCGGGTCGCAGGCCAGGAGGCCGATGACGAAGCGCAGGTCCGGGATGTCGCGGAAATCCTGCTCCAGCATGGCGCGATAGCCGGCCAGGCCGAAGGGCCGGCCGTTGTGGCGCGCCTCTACGTCGACGAAATCGCCCAGCCGCGCCCAGTCCTGCCGGTTCAGGCAGTCGATATAGGCGCGGTAGCGGGTGGCGAGGTCGGTCATGGCTTCGGCTGCAGCGTGAAATCGCAGGTGACGGAGCGGCCGAGCTGCACCGCCACATCGGCCGTGGATTGGGACGCATAGCCGAGGGCCGCGGCCTCCACGGTGTAGGACCCCACGGGCAGCCCCGGGATCTGATAGACGCCGCGCCCGTCGGTCTCGGCCCCCCTGGTGATGCCCCCTCTGGCGGAGACGTCGCATCTCGGAATCCCCTGGCCCGTCGCGGCATCCACCACCGTGCCCGCTATCGTGCCGGTCAGATCCGCCATGTCGCCCTCCTCCATTCCGTCTGCCCGCCGGCAGCGCCTTGCATTCTCCACAATCCGCCGCAAGGGTTGAAGGGGTCGGTTCGGGGAGGGGGAATGACGAGCAGCATCCGGGCGGTGCGCCGCGAGGACGAGCGCACGGAGCGCCGGCGCCTGGCCTATGAGAAGGCGGCGCAGCAGCAGGCGGCGCTGGAGGCCGCGTCCTCCGCCGCCGAGGAATACGACCGGCTGATCGAGGCCCTGACCGGCGCCCATCGGGTCCAGCTGCCGCGCCGCGACTGGCACGCCTTGGCCGCGGAGGCGCCGCCGGCCGAGCCCGAGCGGAGCGCTGTGCAGGAGGTGGCGGCGCGGCGGGAGCAGGAGGCCTATCGCCCCGGCTGGTTCGCCCGCACCTTCGGCGGGGCCAAGCGGCGCCAGGTCGAGCTGACCGCGGCGGTGGAGGATGCACGGGTGCGCGACGAGGCGGAATTCCAGGCGCGGCGGCAGCAGGCCGAGGCGCGCCGGGCCGAGATCGGCTTCGCGCGGCGGCTGGTGGCGCGCGACCCGGCGGCGGTGGCGGAGGCGCTGGGCCGCTTCACCCGGCTGGGCGACCTGCCCTTCTCGGTCGAGGGGCTGGACCTCGTCTTCGTCGCGGGCGGGCGGATCGTCGCCATGATCGACGGGCTGGACCTGGAGGACCTGCCGGACCGGTCGGTGACGCTGCTGCAATCGGGCAAGGCCTCGGTCAAGCCGCTGGCGCAGGGCCGGGTGCTGGAGCTGCACCGCGACACCATCTGCTCGGCCGCGGTGCGGGCGGCGGCGGAATGCCTGGCCGCCCTGCCGGTCGACGAGATCGAGGTGGTGATGCAGGCCGACCTGCTGGACCGCGGCTCGGGCCATATCGGCGTCACGCCCGTGCTCTATCTCCGGGCGACGGCGCAAGCGCTGGCCGCCGTGAACCTGCCGCAGACCGACGCCGCCGCCCTGGTCGAGCGCCTGGGCGGCCATTTCGACTGGAGCCGGAAGGAGGGGTTTCGGGCGATCGGGCTCGGGGAGTTTGATGTGCCGGCGTATGAGAGGGGGGAGAGTTGATTACGACGGTGTCGCCTCGCAGTATGATGATCATTCCGTGATACGCATTGAAGGCTGTCGGTTCATGCTTGAGGGCCGACCAAGGTGCAGCCATCGGCAAACGGCCCGCCATCCGAGGCAGTGAGGCTGCGCCGATCCCCATCGGCATCGAACCGGTGGTTGACGAAGCGAGGCCGAACCGCTATATGTGGGGTATCTGTTCACTCGGGGGGCAGAGTAGCGCGTTATGACTGTAAAGGATGAACGCGGCCCGAAGCAGGAGGCGGATAGTCATTAAGGCAACTCCGTTGATCGCCGAGGATCGCGTCGCCGGCCACCAGACCATCGCGATACACGCGATAGCCATGGCGGTGACAGCATACTCGACTTCGTCGAAGTTCTTCCAGACAGAGCCAAGCTCGCTTGGTTCGCTGCCAACGGTGCGGGGCGGTAGCTACAACCGGATGGAACCGGTTGCTACCGTCCCCTCTCGTTGAGGGACCGGGCTTTGGCTGAATGGAAGCTCAAGCCGCGCGATCTCAAGTTATACCCTCACTTCGATCAAATCCTGAAGACGACAGAGATTATCGCGCTGGTAACCGACCCAAAGCGGGTGGCGCAGAATGCCTTTTTCCCCTTACTCCGCTACACGAAACGATGGCAACCATTTCGCCACCCCAAAGCTGGCAGCAAACCCAGACCGAAGCCGAAGGAACGGCCCATCCGGTATGCAGCGAGGCGGGACGCTTACATATTTGCTTACTATCGCCACCTCCTAAGCGACCCGTATGAAGCCGAACTCAAAAGACTTTCGATCAGCCACTGCCCCGTGGCTTATCGTCGTATATTGACAGATTCTGACAAGCGCGGCGGAAAATGCAATATCCATTTTGCACGAGAGGCATTCGACTGCATTCGAAAACTTGGAAATTGCTGTACTATTGCGATAGATATTAGCAGTTATTTTGAATCAATAGATCACGAACATCTAAAGATCCTCTGGTGCCGCTTGCTGGGCGTTGATCGGCTGCCGCCGGATCACTTTGCCGTCTTCAAGAACATTACTCAATATCGTGTAATTGATCGCATCAAAGCCTACGAGAGATTAGGGTTTTATGGAGTGAAGAATTTCACCAAAGGCGGACATCCAATTGACGGCTACTTGAAACCATACAATAAAATACCAAAACAATTATGTTCACCATCTGATTTTCGTCAAAAAATTCTTGGAGAGAACAAAAAATACGACTCGCTTGTCGAATCAAACAAAAATGCCTATGGCATTCCGCAGGGAGCGCCCATCTCTGATTTACTAGCAAATCTCTACCTGATCGACTTCGACTTTGAAATGAATGAACTCGCCGCCGGCTTGGGCGGAGCCTATGTTCGTTACTCCGATGACATCTTGCTCATTTTGCCCGTCCCGGCTCTTGACGCAAAAACAATCATGGATGATATGCCAGATCGTATACGGAAGTACGGATCTGAACTCCTGATAAAACCAGACAAATCATCGCTGATTCAATATACATCGATGGATAACGAACAGGATTGCACTGTAATTTCTGGCAAGGGCGAAAACGGTTTGGAGTATTTAGGTTTCCGTTATGATGGGAAAAACATTTATCTGCGCGATTCCACGGTATCGGGACTTTACCGAAAGATCACCCTGACCGCGCGTAGCCAAGCCGAGGCAACCATTAAACGTTATCCTGATAAATCTTATACCGAATTATGCAGACTATTCAATTTCGAGCTCTTTACAAAGCGATTTGGCCGAGTTGAAGATTTTGAACCTAAATCATCCAATAGGAGATGGACATTCTGGACATATGCAGTACGCGCAATTGAAGAATTAAAACCCCACGGAAAAAGAATACGAGGCCAGATCAAACGACTAAGACAACATTCGCGGAGACGCGTGAACGCGGAAATAGAACGTGCTCTACTACGAAAAGCGAAGCGGAGCGCGGCTCTGTGACGAGAAGGGCCACGTGGATTCGAGGCCATCACCGCTCGTATCCCGACCGCGGCGAGTGAGATTGGGTCTCCATAGGAATGGCCTGACTACCAGGCTGAAGTGAAATTGCGCCGCCGGCACGGCCGGAAGCGGAAGCCCGCTTTCTGGCCGCTCCAGCGGGACGCGGTCATCCACCAGCCGCAGCCAACCCACTCATGTCTTGGAGGCGGACAAGATTAGCCGCGATAACTTTTCGATCTATATCCAACGCTAACTCGGTAACCGCGCTCCTGGCGTCCGTAACAAACATATGATCAACGACGATTTTTTCGTCTTTTATTCTAATTCTCGGATACTCTTGCCGATATCGATCATCAACCTTTCCATCTCTATGCACGAGAACATGCCGAGCCTCAAGATATGGCATCGCAACATCGAACTTGGTCTGATCTAATTGTAAGCCAAGTCGTGCACTTGCTTTCCTAACTAAATCTTTAGTGCTCTTTTCATTCTCAATCTTGCGGAAAACTGTGTCCGATACGAGACCAACCGCCGCAGACCAACTTCCGGACGCCAAAAATTCGGCCGCGGTTATGTCGATTTTTGCATCCCCAACAAATCGGGCAGGATCCAGCCCCTTAAGCGCGGCATTTCTCATTGTACTTGATATATATTCAGAAAGATCCTCAAACAAATCTTTGACAAATGATACATATATTGTTCTCTTAAGATGATTCCCGCAAATAGACCTTGATTGCCTGTTATTTACGCGCCGACCAATATAGGGATGACGGTCATTTGTTCCTCCTAACGCCTCGGCCACTGATCTTTCACTATTCTCGATATCGAGAAATCGCTCCACTAGGAGCACGCAAAGCTCCAGATCGGAACTATAGTACTCTATTCTTTGAACAAATCGTCTATATGGTTTTGTCGACATATCTAAACACTCCATCAATCGTAGAAAAAGTACGACAAAAATACAAGAATGTATAGCCGGTGCAAGGCGCTAGATATTCCAAAATAGTGGCTTGGGCTGAAAGCGATCATCTTGTTGTAGCTAGGTGCTGCTACTAATCGAGCACACCCCACCCATCCGGGCAGGTCCCGGCCCACCCGTAAGATCGCGCCGGCCCACCCGGGTGGGCGTTCCGGTCCGCTGCCCTCTCCCCGATCCTGACCGTCCTGGGGAGCGCCAGACTCCCCGCCCCGCACCCGGCCCCGGCCGGAGTGCGGATATCGGGTGGAGATGCGCATGACCGGTGCAGCGATTGCCGAGGACGGCTTCATCTACGCGCTGCGCCGCGTCACCGAAGCCGCAGCCCGCGCCGCCTTCGACTGGATCGGACGCGGCCGCAAGGACGAGGGCGACGCCGCCGCGGTCGACGCCATGCGCACCGTCCTCAACCATCTCGACATAGACGGCCGCATCGTCATCGGCGAGGGCGAGAAGGACGAGGCGCCGCAACTGTACAAGGGCGAGCGGCTGGGGCACGGCGGCGGCATGGCGGTCGACATCGCGGTCGACCCCGTCGACGGCACCAGCCACCTGGCCAACGGCCAGACCAATGCCCTGGCCGCCGTCGCCATGACGCCGCAGGGCGCCATGTTCGACCCCGGCCCCGCCTTCTACATGGAGAAGTTCGCGGGTCCCCCGGCGGTGAAGGGCCGGATCGACCCGCTGGCGCCGACCCGCGACAAGCTGAAGGTGCTGGCCGAGGCGCTGGGCAAGCCCGTCTCCGAACTGTCGATCTATGTGCTGGAGAAGCCGCGCCACCGCCGGCTGGTGGAGGAGATCCACGCCGCCGGCGCCCGCGTCGCCCTGTACCCCGCCGGCGACGTGGCCGGCGCCATCGTCGCCGCCATGCCGGGCGGCGGGGTGGACGCGCTGATGGGCACCGGCGGCACGCCCGAGGGGGTGCTGGCGGCCTGCGCCATCCGGGCGCTGGGGGGAGAGTTCCTGGGCCGCATCGACCCGCAGCTGGAGCATGAGCGCGCCGCCGTGGCCCAGGCCGGCATCGACACCCGCCGCTGGTGGGGGGTGGAGGAGCTGGTGCGCAGCGACAAGGTCTGGTTCGCCGCCACCGGCATCACCACCGGGCTGTTGTTCGAGGGCGTGTCGCGGCGGGGGCAAAGCACCCGCACCCAGTCGCTGATGCTGACCGCGCCGGACCGGCGCTGGCAGGTGCTGACGACGTATGTGGAGACGGCGGAGACGCGGCGGTGAGCGCGCGCCTGGCCGGTAGGGCTCGGATTGCCTCTCCCGCCGGACGCGGGAGAGGTCGGGCTCGCGCGGCGAGACCGGGTGAGGGCTGGCCCCGGCCTCGACGAAAAAATCCCCTCACCCGGAGCCGCTTCGCGCCTCCGACCTCTCCCGCAAGCGGGAGAGGCAATCGGAGCGCACCCGGCGAGACCTTCGCCCGCCGATGGTAGCAGCCAAGCCCACCCGCCCTGCCGAGCCGCGCCCGAGGCTCGCCGATCACGACCCGAGACGGGAGACCAGAATGTCCAAGCCCTTCTTCGACCGGCCCATCATCCTCGGGATCGTCGGCGACAGCGCCGCCGGCAAGACCACGCTGTCGCGCGGCATCGCCGAGATCCTGGGGCCGCAGCGCTGCACCCTGATCTGCACCGACGACTATCACCGCTATGACCGGCGCGAGCGGGCGAGCAACGGGGTCTCGGCGCTGGACCCCGCCGGCAACTATGTCGACATCCTGGAGCAGCACCTGCACCTGCTGCGCCAGGGCCAGCCGATCCTGAAGCCGATCTACAACCACGACCAGGGCACGCTGGACCGGCCGGAATACATCGAGCCGAAGGAGTTCGTGGTCGCGGAAGGGCTGCTCGGCTACGCCACGCGGGCGATGCGCGACTGCTACGACGTCAAGATCTACCTCGACCCCGAGGAGGAGCTGCGGGTGCGCTGGAAGGTGCATCGCGACACCAGCAAGCGCGGCTACACCGCCGAGCAGGTGCTGGAATCGCTGAAGAAGCGGGAATACGACAGCCCGACCTTCATCCGGCCGCAGCGGCTGTTCGCCGACATCGTCATCCGCTTCCAGCGGCCGCCCGGCGCCAATTCCTCGGCCGGGGCGCCGGAAACCGACCACCGGCTCGACGTCGCCCATATCCTGCGCCCGACCCTGCCACACCCGAATTTTTCCCGGCTGATCGAGGCGGTGGGCGACGGCAGCGTCGGCTTCGAGCTGACCCGCGACGAGGGCAAGCCGGTCGACGTGCTGGAGATCCGCGGCTCGATCTCCGACCGCCGGGCCGAGCGGGTGGAGGAGTATCTCTGGGAGCACATCCCCGAGGCCAGCCACCTGCGCGCCGACCTCGGCCGCTATGACGGCGCCGCCGGCCGGGCGGTCAGCCACCCCCTCGCCCTCACCCAGCTCCTGGTCGCCTTCCACATGGTCAAGGCCGCCCAGGGCGTGCACGCGGTGTGAGCCAAACCCCTCCCCCTACCCCCTCCCGCAAGGGGAGGGGGAGGACAACAAGAACGGCCTGCCCAGCCTTTCACCCTCCCCCTCCCCTTGCGGGAGGGGGGCGGGGGGAGGGGTCGGACAGAAACCAAGGCCCGGTCCACCGACTGAACCCAAGGAGCCCATGATGGCCCGCATCACGCTGCGACAGCTTCTGGACCACGCCGCCGAGCATGGCTACGGCGTGCCTGCCTTCAACATCAACAACATGGAGCAGATCCTGGCGATCATGGCCGCGGCCAAGGCCGTGGACGCGCCGGTGATCCTGCAGGCCAGCCGCGGCGCCCGGTCCTATGCCGGCGACCTGATGCTGGCGAAGATGGTGGAGGCGGCGGAGGCGATGCATCCCGCCATCCCGATCTGCCTGCACCAGGACCATGGCAACGACGACGGCACCTGCCTGTCCGCCATCCAGCACGGCTTCACCAGCGTGATGATGGACGGGTCGCTGGAGGCCGACGCCAAGACCCCGGCCAGCTATGACTACAATGTCGAGATCACCCGCCGGGTGGCGGCCACGGCGCATGCCGTCGGCGTGTCGGTGGAGGGCGAGCTCGGCGTGCTCGGCAGCCTGGAGACCGGCCAGGGCGAGGCCGAGGACGGGCACGGCGCCGAGGGCGCGCTGGGCCACGACCAGCTGCTGACCGACCCGGACCAGGCGGTGGCCTTCGTCCGCGAGACCCGGGTCGATGCCCTGGCCATCGCCATGGGCACCTCGCACGGCGCCTACAAATTCTCGCGCCGGCCGGACGGCGAGATCCTGGCCATGCATGTGGTCCAGGCGATCCATGAGCGGCTGCCCGAGATCCACCTGGTGATGCACGGCTCCTCCTCCGTCCCCGAGGCGCTGCAGGAGCAGTTCAACCGCTTCGGCGGCGAGATGCCGAAGACCTGGGGCGTGCCGGTCGAGGAGATCCAGCGCGGCATCCGGCACGGTGTGCGCAAGGTCAACATCGACACCGATTGCCGCCTGGCCATGGCCGCCGCGATCCGCCGTGTCGCGGTGGAGAAGCGCGGCGAGTTCGACCCGCGCAAGTTCCTGCAGCCGTCGATGGCGGCGCTCGAGGCGCTGTGCCGCGAACGCTACGAGCAGTTCGGCACGGCCGGCCAGGCCGCGAAGATCACCCCACTGCCCCTGCCCGAGATGGCGAAACGCTACCGGTCCGGTGCGCTCGACCCGCGCATCGCGATCGGCGCCGCAGCCTGAGAGGAGAGCTCCATGAGCACGAACGTCACCACACTCGATCCCAAGAGCGGCACCGTCACCGGCAAGGACCGCTACAAGGCCGGCGTGATGGAATACCGGAAGATGGGCTATTGGGAGCCCGACTACCAGCCGAAGGACACCGACGTCCTGGCGCTGTTCCGGATCACGCCGCAGGACGGGGTCGACCCGATCGAGGCGGCGGCGGCGGTGGCGGGCGAGAGCTCCACGGCCACCTGGACCGTGGTCTGGACCGACCGGCTGACCGCCTGCGAGAAGTACCGGGCCAAGGCCTACCGGGTCGACCCGGTGCCGAACCAGCCGGGCCAGTACTTCGCCTACATCGCCTATGACCTCGACCTGTTCGAGCCGGGGTCGATCGCCAACCTGACCGCGTCGATCATCGGCAACGTCTTCGGCTTCAAGCCGCTGAAGGCGCTGCGGCTGGAGGACATGCGGCTGCCGGTCGCCTATGTGAAGACCTTCGACGGGCCGCCGACCGGCATCGTCGTCGAGCGCGAGCGGCTGGACAAGTTCGGCCGGCCGCTGCTGGGCGCCACGGTGAAGCCGAAGCTGGGCCTGTCGGGGCGCAACTACGGCCGGGTGGTGTATGAGGCGCTGAAGGGCGGGCTCGACTTCACCAAGGACGACGAGAACATCAACTCGCAGCCCTTCATGCACTGGCGCGACCGGTTCCTGTACTGCATGGAGGCGGTGAACCGGGCCCAGGCGCTGACCGGCGAGGTCAAGGGCACCTATCTGAACGTCACCGCCGCGACCATGGAGGACATGTACGAGCGGGCGGAGTTCGCCAAGTCGCTCGGCAGCGTCATCGTCATGATCGACCTGGTGATCGGCTACACCGCGATCCAGTCGATGTCGAAATGGGCGCGGCGCAACGACATGATCCTGCACCTGCACCGCGCCGGCCACGGCACCTACACGCGGCAGAAGTCGCATGGCGTGTCGTTCCGGGTGATCGCCAAATGGATGCGCCTGGCGGGGGTCGACCACATCCATGCCGGCACCGTGGTCGGCAAGCTGGAGGGCGACCCGAACACCACCCGCGGCTTCTACGACATCCTGCGCGAGGACCATCTGCCGGCCAAGCTGGAGAACGGCGTGTTCTTCGAGCAGGACTGGGCGTCCCTGCGCAAGGTGATGCCGGTGGCGTCCGGCGGCATCCATGCCGGGCAGATGCACCAGCTGCTGGACTATCTGGGCGAGGACACGGTGCTGCAGTTCGGCGGCGGCACCATCGGCCACCCGATGGGCATCCAGGCCGGCGCCCAGGCCAACCGCGTCGCGCTGGAGGCCATGATCCTGGCCCGCAACGAGGGCCGCGACACCAAGGTGGAGGGACCGCAGATCCTGGTCGACGCCGCGCGGCACTGCCAGCCGCTGCGCCAGGCGCTGGACGTCTGGAAGGACGTCACCTTCGACTACGCCTCGACCGACACGCCGGACTTCGTCCCGGCCGTCACCGCCGCCAGCTGAGGAGGCCGCCACCATGCGCATCACCCAGGGATGCTTCTCGTTCCTGCCCGACCTGACCGACCGGCAGATCACCGACCAGGTGCAGTACTGCATCGACAATGGCTGGGCGGTGAACATCGAGTTCACCGACGACCCGCACCCCCGCAACACCTATTGGGAGATGTGGGACCTGCCGATGTTCGACATCCGCGACGCCGCCGCGGTGATGATCGAGCTGAATTCGTGCCGCAAGGCCTATGGCGACCGCTACATCCGCATCTCCGGCTTCGACGCCACGCCGGGCTGGGAGTCGGTGCGGATCTCGTTCCTGGTGAACCGCCCGCCGGAGGAGGCGCGGTTCCATCTCGAGCGCCAGGAGGTGGAGGGAAGGAGCATCCGGTACACGACGCGGCTGGTGGCGCCCCCGGCCGGGTGATTGTTCAACCTCCCCCTCCCCTTGCGGGAGGGGGTAGGGGGAGGGGTATTGGCGCCGGCAGAGCGATCTCCAACGATCGCGCCCCGACACCCGCCCCGCCGATTCCAGCCCGCACTCTGCATCGACACCCCCTCCCCCTACCCCCTCCCGCGGGGGGAGGGGGAGTGTGGAAGGAAAGAGGCCCGCCATGACCGAAGCCGCCCTCGCCTTGCCGCCGGCCGACACCCGCATCGACCTCGCCCAGGAATTCGCCGAGACCCGGATCGACGAGGTGTTCGAGGCGCTGGACCGCGACCTGGTCGGCCTCGTCCCGGTGAAGACCCGGATCCGCGAGATCGCCGCCCTGCTGCTGGTCGAGCGGGTGCGCCGCCGGCTGGGCCTCGGCGCCGAGGCGCCGACCCTTCACATGAGCTTCACCGGCAACCCCGGCACCGGCAAGACCACCGTGGCGCTCAGGATGGCCGACATCCTGCACCGGCTCGGCTATGTCCGGCGCGGGCACCTGGTCTCGGTCACCCGCGACGACCTGGTCGGCCAGTACATCGGCCACACCGCGCCGAAGACCAAGGAGATCCTGAAACGGGCGATGGGCGGGGTGCTGTTCATCGACGAGGCCTACTATCTGTACCGGCCGGAGAACGAGCGCGACTACGGCCAGGAGGCGATCGAGATCCTGCTGCAGGTGATGGAGAACCAGAGGGAGGACCTGGTGGTGATCGTCGCCGGCTATGGCGACCGGATGGAGAAGTTCTTCACCAGCAATCCCGGCTTCCGCTCGCGCATCGCCCATCATGTCGAGTTCCCGGATTTCTCCGAGGCCGAGCTGATCACGATCGGCGAGGGCATGCTGGCGCGGCAGAACTACCGCTTCAGCCCGGGGGCGCTGGCCGCGTTCCGCGACTATGTCGGCCGCCGCATCCGGCTGCCGCATTTCGCCAATGGCCGGTCGATCCGCAACGCGCTGGACCGCGCCCGGCTGCGCCAGGCCAACCGGCTGGTGCGCGACATGCCGCCGGAGCTGACGGTCGAGGATTTCGTCACCATCGCCGAGGCCGACATCCGCGCCAGCCGCGTGTTCTCGGCCGAGCCGCCGGAAGTGGAGGCCAAGCTGTGAGTGTCGTGATCGCCCCTTCGATCCTG
Organism: Inquilinus sp. CA228; assembly: GCF_052078665.1. Taxonomy (NCBI): domain Bacteria; kingdom Pseudomonadati; phylum Pseudomonadota; class Alphaproteobacteria; order Rhodospirillales; family Rhodospirillaceae; genus Inquilinus; species Inquilinus sp. CA228. The sequence continues at coordinate 12,542 of NZ_JBQJIK010000109.1, forward strand.
TCCGCCGATTTCGCCCGGCTGGGCGAGGAGGTGCGCGCGGTCGTCGCCGCCGGCGCCGACTGGATCCATATCGACGTGATGGACGGGCATTTCGTGCCCAACCTGACGATCGGGCCGGATGTGGTGAAGGCGCTGCGGCCGCACAGCGACCGGGTGTTCGACGTGCATCTGATGATCGCCCCGGCCGACCCGTATCTCGACGCCTTCGCCAAGGCGGGGGCCGATGTCATCACCGTGCACGCCGAGGCCGGGCCGCATCTCGACCGGTCGCTGCAGCACATCCGGTCGCTGGGCAAGCAGGCCGGGGTGGCGCTATGCCCGGCGACGCCGGCGGAGGCGGTGGCCCATGTGCTGGACCGGCTGGACCTGATCCTGGTGATGACGGTCAATCCCGGCTTCGGCGGCCAGGCCTTCATCCCGGCGATGGCGGCGAAGATCCGCCGGATCCGCGCCATGATCGGCGACCGGCCGATCCGGCTGGAGGTCGATGGCGGCGTCACGCCGGAGACGGCTTCGGTGGTGGCCGAGGCCGGGGCGGACACGCTGGTCGCCGGCTCCGCCGTGTTCCGCGGCGGTGCCTATGAGGCCAACATCGCCGCGATCCGCCGCGGCGCCGCAGCAGGGACCGGCCGGCCGGCGGCGGCATGAACGCCCGCGCCACCCGCCTGCATGCCGTGGTGTTCGACCTGGACGGCACGCTGGTCGACAGCGTCGCCGATGTCGCCGCCGCCCTGGCCGGGGTGCTGCGCGAGGCCGGGATCAGCCCCTTGTCCGAGGCCGAGGTGCGCGGCCTGATGGGCCATGGCGCGCCCGGCCTGCTGCGCGGGGCGCTGCGGCTGCGGCAGTGCGATCCCGGCGAGGCCGAATGGATGACCCGGCGCTTCCTGGACCGCTACGCCGCGGCGCCGGCGGTGCGCAGCACGGCCTATCCCGGCGCGGTCGAGGCGGTGGCGGCGCTGGCAGCGGCCGGGATCCCGGTCGGCATCTGCACCAACAAGGCGGCCTGGACCGCGCGGGCCGTGCTGCGGGCGCTGGGCTTCGCGCCGCATGTCGGCGCCGTGGTCGGCGGCGACAGCGGCCACGGCATGAAGCCGGACCCGGCGCCGCTGCTGGCCTGCATCGCGGATCTCGGCGCCGCGCCGGAGGACACGGTCTATGTCGGCGACCACCATGTCGACATCGCCACCGCGCGGGCGGCGGGGGTGCGGGTGCTGGCGGTGCCGTTCGGCTATGGCGACGTCGCCACGCTGGAACCGGACGGAATCCTCGCCGACTATGCCGCGCTGCCGGGGATGCTCGGCCTGGCCGAGGCGGGGTAGCCGTGGCGCTCCAGGCGATCCTGTTCGATGTCGACGGCACGCTGGCCGAGACCGAGGAGGTGCACCGCCGGTCCTTCAATGCCGCCTTCCGCGCCGCCGGCCTCGACTGGCATTGGAGCCGGGACCGGTATCGCGAGTTGCTGGCCGTGACCGGCGGCAAGGAACGGATCGGGCGTTTCCTGGCCGGGCTGGCCGACCCGCCTTGCTGCGACGTGCCGGCGCTGCACCGGGCCAAGACCGAGCGCTACACCGCGCTGGTGGCGGCCGGCGCCGTGGCCCTGCGCCCCGGCATCGCCCGCCTGCTGGCCGAGGCCCGGGCGCGAGGCGTGCGCCTGGCGATCGCCACCACCACGACGCCGGTCAATGTCGCGGCGCTGCTGGCGGCGGCGCTGGGGCCGGAGGGACCGGCGCTGTTCGAGGTGATGGTCGCGGGCGACGCGGTGCCGCGCAAGAAGCCGTCGCCGGATGTTTATGAGGCGGTGCTGGAGGCGATGGGGCTGGACCCGGCCGGCTGCATCGCGATCGAGGATTCGCGCAACGGCGTGCTGTCCGCCCGCCGCGCCGGCCTGCCGGTGCTGGCGACGCCGGGCCTGTACACCGGCGACGACGACCTGCGCCACGCTGTGGCGGTGCTGTCCGATCTGGGCGAGCCGGACGCGCCCTACCGCCATCTCGGCGGCGCCGGTTCCGGCGAAGGCTGGGTGACGGTCGAGGCACTGGGGCGGTGGGTGGAGGACGGCGCGCGACGGTCCTCCCAGCTCTAATCTGAGGACGAAATTCTTTTGTTCAAGAATTGCCAAAGCCCGGCAGCACGCCGAGTGTGCGCCCCCTGAACCACAGGGGAGCCCAGGCTTGGCACAGGATCTGGTTCACGGCTTCGCCGATGCGCGCTTCGCCGCGGCGCGCGAGGCCTTCGAGGCGAATTTCGCCGAGGGGAAGGAGATCGGCGCCTCCGTCTGCGCCACGGTCGACGGCGAGACGGTGTTCGACCTCTGGGGTGGCCGGGCGGACGAGGCGCGGATTCGGCCCTGGCAGCGCGACACCATTGTCAACGTCTTCTCCACCACCAAGACCATGACGGCCCTGACCGCACTGCTGCTGGCCGACCGCGGCGATCTCGACGTCGCCGCGCCGGTGGCCCGGTACTGGCCCGAATTCGCGGCGAGCGGCAAGGAGCGTATCACCGTCGCCCAGCTGCTGAGCCATTCCTCCGGGCTGTCGGGCTGGCGGGAACCGTTCAGCCAGGACGATGCGACTGACTGGGACAAGGCGACCCGGCTGCTGGCCGCCCAGGCGCCGCTGTGGCCGCCGGGCACGGCCTCGGGCTATCACACCTACACCCATGGTTTCCTGATCGGCGAGGTGGTGCGCCGCATCACCGGCCGGTCGCTCGGCACCGTGTTCCGGCAGGAGATCGCCGAACCGCTGGGCGCCGATTTCCGGATCGGCCTGCCGGAGAGCGAGGACCATCGCGTCGCCGAGCTGGTCCAGCCCGGCCCGGGGCCCGAGGCCGGGGCGGCGGAGATGGCGGAGATCCCGTCGATCACCTTCCGCGACACCCAGCCGGACGGCAGCCGCGCATGGCGCATGGACGTGGCGCAGACCCGGACCCGCGCTTGGCGCGGCGCCGAGATCCCCTCGGTCAACGGCCACGGCAACGCCCGGTCGATCGCCGAGATCCATGCGGTGCTGGCCAATGGCGGGGTCGCCAAGGGCAAGCGAATCCTGTCCGAGGCCGGCAGTCGCCGGGTGCTGGAGCCGCAGATCGAGGGGCCCGACCTGGTGATGGGCGGGCGGGAGGTCCGCTTCGGCCTGGGCTTCGCCCTGGCCCCCTGCCCGCTGTTCCCGCTGACGCCGCCCAACCCGAACACCATCGTCTGGGGCGGCGGGGGCGGATCGCTGGTGGTCGTCGACCTCGATGCCCGCACCAGCTTCGCCTATGCCATGAACCGGATGGGGCCGGCGCTGCTCGGCGACCATCGGTCGTTCCGGGTGCTCGAGGCGATGTGGCGGGCGCTGGCCTGAAGAAGGCCGCTTGCTACTTCGCGATCTCCTCCTGGATCGTCCGCGACAGGGCGAACAGGCGGCGTTCCAGGATGAAGGGCTGGTCGCAGATCGCCGGCAGCAGGCGCTCGCGCTCGTCGAAGACGCGCTGGTCCCAGCCCAGCTGGGTCTCCAGCTGCTGCCGCTTCTGCGCCACCGCCATGTCGGTCGAGGTCGAATCGACGCCGTCCAGCGCCTGGGTCGTGTCCTCGATCCGCTGGGCCAGCGCCGCCTGGCGGGCGTTGAAGCGGCGGATGCCGCGGATGATGGTGCCGCGCTCGCTATTGATGCTCTCGAACAGCCCGGCGAACAGCTCCGACAGCGCGACCTTGCGGTCGCCCTCATAGCCGGCGGCGAAGCGGCGGATCTCGGCCGTCGCCTCGTCGACCGTGACGCGGCGCGGCGCCACCCGCTCGACCAGCGCCGCCACCACCGCGTCGTCGCGCCAGGACGGGCCGTTGGCCGTGGGGTCGTCGCCCGGCCACATCGCGCCGATCGACAGCTCCGGCTGCAGCACCTGGACGCAGGGCCAGTCGTCCTTCGCGTCCTGCCCCCAGGCCGCGGCGGGCGCCAGGGCCAGGAGGACGGGGAGAAGCCATGTCGCGGTAAGAGGGGCGGAGCGGACCATGACGGCCTCCTTTCAGCCGGCGCCGGGGCCGCGGACGCGGGCGACGAGGCCGCGCGCCGGGTCGTAGGCCAGGATCGCCCCGCCGAGGAACACCACGGCGAAGCCAAGGACGAGCAGCAGCGACTGGGTATCGACCCGGCCGTAGAGGGCGAAGCGCACCAGTTCGACCGCATAGGTGAAGGGGTTCAGGCCGCAGACGTCGCGCAGCAGCGGGCTCGCCTCCTCCACCTTCCACAGCGGGTAGAGGGCCGAGGAGGCGAAGAACATCGGGAAGATCACGAAGTTCATCACCCCGGCGAAGTTCTCGAGCTGGCGGATCGCCGAGGACAGCAGCAGGCCGAGCGCGCCCAGCATCAGCCCGGACAGGACCAGGGCCGGCAGCACGGTGACATAGCCCATCGGCGGCGGCTCGATGCCCCAGAGCCGGGCGATCAGCAGGAAGACATAGACCTGGGGCAGCGACAGCAGCGTGCCGGCCAGCAGCCGCGCCGTGAGGAGATACCAGCGCGGCATCGGGCTGGTGAGCAGCACGCGCATGCTGCCCATCTCACGGTCATAGACCATGGACAACGAACTCTGCATCCCGTTGAACAGCTGGATCATCGCGATCAGCCCGGGGACGATGTACTCGTCGTACAGGATGTAGGTCTCGTAGGGCGGGATGATCGACACGCCGAGCACCGAGCGGAAGCCGGCGGCGAAGATGAACAGCCAGACCAGCGGCCGCACCAGAGCGGAGATGAAGCGGGTGCGCTGATGCACGAAGCGCAGCCCCTCGCGCCACAGGATGCCCAGCAGGCAGCGCCAGGCGCCGGCCAGGGTGACGGCGCCGAGGGGCTGGCGCCCAGCAGCGTCGATGTCGTGGACCACGCTCATGCCGCCTCCGTCAGCTGGCGGAAGGCGTCCTGCAGCCCGCCGGCGCCGAGATCGGAGATGATCGAAGCCGCCGGCCCCTGCCGCAGGATGCGGCCGCGATGCAGGATGATGGTGGGGTCGGCCGCCTCGACCTCGTCGATCAGATGGGTGGCCCAGACCACGGTCAGGCCGCGGTCGCGCACCAGGCCACGGACATCGGCCAGAATCGCGGCGCGGCTGCGGATGTCGAGCCCGACCGTCGCCTCGTCGCACAGCAGCAGGCGCGGCTCGTGCAGCAGGGCGCGGGCGATCTCGATCCGCCGCATCTCACCGCCGGAGAAGCTGCGGATCTTGCGGTCGGCCTCCTGGGCCAGCCCGACCCGCTCCAGCTCCGCCGCGATGCGGGACCGGGCGACCCCGCCCGGCATGCCGTGCAGCGCCGCGTGGTAGCGCAGATTCTGCCGGGCCGACAGGTCGGGGTCGAGCGCGCGTTGCTGGAACACCACGCCCATCAGCGCCAGCGCCCGCCCGGGTTCGGCGCCGAGGTCGCGGCCGAACACCCGGATGTGGCCCGACTGGGCGCCGTAGAGCCGGGTGATCAGCGAGAACAGCGTGGTCTTGCCGGCGCCGTTCTGGCCGAGCAGCACGGTGAAGGTCCCGGGCCGCACCGCGACCTCGATCTCCGCCAGGATCTCGCGCCCGCCGATCCTGTGCGACAGGCCGGAGACGGCGAGGGCGTCGGAGTCAGAGGCGGGCATGGCTGAACGTCCCGCCCCGCAAAATCCACTCTCCCCCTCCCCTTGCGGGAGGGGGTAGGGGGAGGGGTCTGTCGATCGAAGAGGGCGGTGTCGCCCAGATCCGGGCCGTTGAACGGCCGAGGTTAAGCCGAATGCCGTCTCCTCCGGCAAAACCCCCTCCCCCTACCCCCTCCCGCAGGGGGAGGGGGAGGATAACAAGGCGGGCCGGCGAGAGCGTCGCCATCTAGCGGATCGCCACGCCCCAGGGCAGTTCGCCCACGGGGATCGACTTGATCACCTTGCGCGCCGCCACGTCGATCACCGAGATGTCGTTCGAGGCGCCGTTGGTCGACACCAGGTATTTCCCGTCCGGGGTGAAGGCGAGCTGCCAGACCCGCTGGCCGACCAGCAGGTAGTCCGTCACCTCATAGGTCGCAGTGTCGACCACGGCGACCCGGTTGGCCGGGCCGAGGGCGACGAAGGCGGTCTTGCCGTCCGCGGTGACGCGCACGCCGACCGGCTGGATCGTCTCCTTGCGCACGCCCTGGACCGCGAAGCCGATCTTCTTCAGCACCTGGCGCGACGCCGTGTCGATGACGCTGACCGTGCCGCCGATCTCGGCCGAGACCCAGACCTGCTTGCCGTCCGGCGTGAACTGGGCGAAGCGCGGCCGGGTGTCGACCAGCACGTTGTCGGTCACCTGCAGCGTGTCGGTGTCGATGAAATGCGCCATGTTGGTGGTCTCGGAGGTGTTGACCAGCCATTTGCCGTCCGGGCTGACGCCCATCCCCTCCGGCTCCACCCCCACCGGGATCTCGGTCTCCATCGCCTTCTGCTCGAGGTCGAGGACCGTGACCATGTTGTCGTCCTCATTGGCGACGTAGAGGCGCTTGCCGTCCGGCGCCAGCACGAACAGCTCGGGATCCGGGCCGCTGGGCAGGGTGCCGAGCGGCTTCAGCGTCTCCGTGTCGATCATCTCGATGTGGTCGTCGTCGCTGGTGCAGACGTACAGCGTCTTGCCGTCGTTGCTGAGGGTGATGCCGCGCGGCCGCTGGCCGACCTTGATGGTCTGGGTCACCGCCATGGTGTCGAGGTCGACCACGCTGACGGTGTTGCCCTTCTCGTTCGAGACATAGGCGGTGAAGGCCAGCGCCGGGCCGGCGGCGAGGAGGGTTGCCGCGGCAAAGGTCGAGAACACGAACCTGGTCATGCGCGCCTCCTACGGGTCGGGGTTGAGCCGGCACGACGATTCCGGCTCATCATAGCCGAGCGTGTCGAGCGGCGTGCGCTGGTGCAGGAAGCCTTCCTGCGGCGAGACCGAGACCAGCATCAGCGGCGAGGCCAGCAGGATCGGCTGGCGCAGCTGCTGGTCCCAGCGGCGGAAGGTCAGCGGCACGCCCTTGAAGGCGCCGAGCTGGAAGGCGTCGGACACCAGATAGTCGTGGATCGCCGCGGGATCGGCCTTGCCGGTGCGGGTCACCGCCTCGCCCAGGGCGCGGATCGCGGCCCAGGCGGCGTAGTCGCGCTCCAGCATCCAGCGGCCGGCGGCCTTCTGGAAGCGGCGCTGGATCTGGGTGCCGCCCCACTGCTCCTGGCTGCGGTGCCAGGCGGTCGGCACCAGCCCCTGGGTGCCGACCACCGGCCGCGCATCCCAGGTGCGGTAGGGCAGATACTCGCCGAACACCTCGCTCTCATCGGCCACGACCATGACGTCGTAATCCGGCAGGCGCTGGGTCAGCTGGGTCATCTGCCGCTGCACCTGCTGCTCGCCGGTGTCGGAGCGGCGGGAGCCGGCCTGGAATTCGTAACTGCGCTCCTCGACGATCTCGGCGCCGTAGCGCTTGGCGGCGCGACGGATAGCGTCGGCGAAGGCCTTGTCATCCTCCAGCGTGCCGGAGACCAGGACCCAGCGGGTCCAGCGCTTGAACGCCAGATACTGCGCCAGCGCGTCGGCCTTCATCGCCCGGCTGGGGATAGTGTGGAAGACATTGGCGCGGCAGTCGGCGACACGCAGCCGGTCGTCCTGGGCGCGGGCGTCGAGGATCACCGAATCCTTCATCTCCGGCAGGTCGGCCAGCTGCAGCAGCCGGTCGGCCGGCAGGTCGGCGACGATCAGCCTGGCCCCCTTGCCCGCCAGAGCCGCGGCGGCAGCGGCCAAGTCGCCACCGGCCGGGATCACCGTCTCGTCCAACGTGTAGTCCTGGCCGAGGAAGCGGCCGGTGGTCTGGTTGTCGGTGATGGCGAGGCGAGCGCCGGCCACGCCCTTGTCCTTGGCCACCGGCTCGACCAGCGACAACGGCTCCGGCTCCGGGATCGCCTCGCTGAGCCAGCCGATGGTGACCGACAGCTTGGGCGCCGCCGGCTGCTGCTGCGCCGCGGCCGGCACGGCGAGCAGGGCGGCGGCGAGGCCAAGCGTGGCGAGGGCCCGAAGCATGGTCAGCTCGCGCCCGCCTCCTTCAGATAGGCGATGACGGCGAGCCGGTCCTCTTCCTTCGGCAGGCCGGGGAACACCATCTTGGTGCCGGGCACCAGGGTCTTGGGATTGGCAAGGTACTTGTCGAGTGTCGCCTCGTCCCAGGTCAGATGGGCGTTCTTCATCGCGTCGGAGTATCTGAAGCCGTCGATCGCGCCGGAGGTCCGGCCGATCACGTCGTGCAGCGACGGGCCGAGCTTGTTGGTGCCCGCCTCGATCGAATGGCAGGCCTGGCATTTGGCGAAGACCTGCTTGCCCTTGGCCGCGTCGCCCGCGGCGTCCTGGGCCTGGGCTGCCATCGGCAAAGCGAGCGCGGCGACTGCCGCGACGAGCGCAAAACCTCGCATCTCGGACGTCCTCCTGCTGGGCCGGGCGAACCGGCGTTCCGCTTCGGCGCGGCGCGGGCCGGGGCCCTGCCGCGCCTGCCCGCTCGACGGCGGGGATTGGCCCCGACTGTATGAACCGCCCCCGGCCCCGACAAGGCGAGAACAAACAACTGAGACCAAAGTCCAATTCAGCCGCAGGACGAAAACGCGCCCTGTTGTTCCTGCCACTGCGGGAGATTTCGGGTGCCGTCATCCGGCCGCACGCAGAACCTGGACCGGCCGGGGGCGCTGAGCCGCCGGCGCGCGCTCGGCGGCGCCCTGGCGCTGGGCCTGTTGGGCGGCGCGGCAGCCGCCGCCGACGAGCCGTTGCCGGTGACCGAGGTCGCGCCCGGCATCTTCGTCTTCCACGGCGCGCATGAGGAGGCGACGGCGGCCAATCTCGGCGGCATCGCCAATCTCGGCTTCGTCGTCGGCAGCGCGGCCGTGGCCGTGATCGACACCGGCGGCAGCGCCGCCGAGGGCCGCCGGCTGCTGGCGGCGGTACGGCAGCGCACCACCCTGCCCGTCCGCTGGGCCATCGAGAC